>JBILSG010000128.1:0-6656 GCA_044372235.1 Chitinophagaceae bacterium | reverse complement strand
TTGCCAATTGGATTCGTTTTTTGACCCATTATGATTCAGTTTGTAAAGTTCTTAATTGTGTGCGTCAACAATAACAGTTACATGATTGCTGCGTTTGCGCATGCGGTAAGCACGTCCCTGAGGAGCAGGAAGCATTCTCTTGATGCTGCGCGCGCCATCAACAAAAATTGTCTTCACAACAAGGGACTCAACATTACCACCTTCGTTTTTCTGCTTCCAGTTGCTGACAGCAGAAAGAACAAGTTTTCTCAGTGGTGTTGCACTGTGCTGAGGATGATGCTCCAAAATTGCTACAGCCTTTTCTACCTTTAATCCACGGATGTGATCAGCCAGGAGGCGCATCTTCCTGGGTGAAGTGGGATAATTTCTCAATTTTGCTACTGCTTCCATATTGTTTTTTTACTACCCTGTGAACGGGGCTAATTCATTATGCTTTCTTACTGGAATGTCCTTTAAAGTTCCTGGTTGGAGAAAACTCACCAAGCTTGTGACCGACCATGAACTCTGTTACATAAACGGGAATAAATTTATTACCATTATGTACAGCAAAAGTATGTCCTACGAAATCTGGTGTAATCGTACTCCTGCGGCTCCAGGTTTTTACGACAGCTCTTTTAGCTTTGCCATCATTCATCGATTCAACCTTCTTTTCTAATTTAGCCGCAACATACGGGCCTTTTCTAATTGAACGAGCCATATTCTTTATTTCTAGTTATGAGTTCTTTTCTGATTGCTTATTTGGCGAGTTTTTTACCATTCTTACGCTGAATAATGAGCTTGTCACTGCCCTTACCGAGTGTCCTGGTCTTTTCACCCTTTGCATACTTACCTGTACGGCTGCGTGGATGTCCACCTGAAGAGCGACCTTCACCACCACCCATCGGATGGTCTACTGGGTTCATGGCAACACCTCTGTTACGAGGACGAATACCTTTCCAGCGATTGCGACCTGCTTTACCCATACTCTCAAGACTATGATCAGAGTTAGATAAAACACCTACAGTAGCAAAACAATTAATCAACACCTTTCTCAACTCACCAGAAGGCATCTTCAACACTGCATATTTCTCTTCCTTGTTGGTTAACTGGGCGGAAGCACCGGCACTGCGGGCAATCTTGCCACCCTGTCCGGGCTGCATTTCAATGTTGTGAAGATTAGTACCCAACGGCATGTTCTTCATGATGAGGGTATTACCAACTTCAGGAGGTACGGCAGGACCACTGATTACAGTCATTCCCACTTCAAGTCCCTGAGGAGCAAGTATGTAACGCTTTTCTCCATCTGCGTAGTTCAACAAGGCAATGAATGAAGTCCTATTCGGATCATATTCAATCGTGGCTACTTTTGCGGGAATCGCATGCTTGTCACGCTTGAAATCAATTACCCTGTACATTTTTTTATTACCACCGCCAATGTAACGCATTGCTCTGCGTCCCTGCGCGTTGCGGCCACCTGTCTTCTTCACTGTCTCCAAAAGAGACTTTTCAGGAGTTGATGTGGTTACCTCAGCGTAAGCGTTACCTATCCTCCACCTGGTTCCGGCTGTAATCGGTTTGTACTTCTTTAATGGCATGTTCTTATTTTTTTGCCCTTAGGGCTTCTTTTTCAATTAAATATTTGCATAAAGGTCGATGGTATCACCTTCGCCAACGGTTACAAAAGCTTTTTTGTAGGATGGCTTACGGCCACTGATTACACCAGCCTTGGTCATTCGGCTCTTACTTTTTGCAGGCGCAACAGCAGTACGAACATCTTCAACCGTGACACCATAGAAATCCTCAACCGCTTTTTTAATTTCAAGCTTATTCGCAAAACGAGCAACCCTGAATGAATAAACACGGCTTTTTTCTGAAAGCTGGTTTGCCTTCTCAGACAAGATGGGCTTTACCAGTACATCAGCAAGTTTCATATCTCTTGTTTAAAATTTGATTAATTCAATTAAGCTTCAACACCCTCTTCCTGCTCGATAAACATGTTTGCAGCAGACTCACTGAGTACAAGTACATCAGCATTCATCACGTCATACGTGTTGATATCGGAGAGCACTGATGTAAGCACTGAAGGGATATTGCGCGCACTTACAAAAACCTGTTCGTTATACTCCGGTGTAACATACAAAGCTTTCTTATTGCTTATATTCAAACCCTTGAGCATTCCCGCAAATGTATTTGTTTTTGGCACTTCAAGCTGCATGTCTTCTACCACCATGATAGCATTGGCCTTACCCTTGTGACTCAGTGCACTCACTTTGGCAAGATCCTTTACCTGACGATTCAGCTTGATGTCATAACCATGTGGTTTTGGACCAAAAATAGTACCACCACCTTTGTACAAAGGGTTACGAATGTTACCCTTACGGGCTCCGCCTGTACCTTTTTGCTTGTGCAGCTTTCTGCTGGCACCTTTAACTTCTGCACGGGTCTTAACCTTGTGTGTTCCCTGACGCTGGGCAGCAAGATACTGCTTTACGGCAAGGTAAATCACGTGGTTATTCGGCTCCGCGCCAAAAATATCCTCAGGCAGATCTACTGTCCTGCCAGTCTTACTTCCTGTTATTGATAATACGTCTACTTGCATGTTCGATGCGTTGAATTAATTCTGAATAAAAACTATTGAACCATTGTGGCCCGGTACTGATCCGCTTACAAGGATGTAATTCTTTTCAGCGAAAATCTTCACAACCTTCAGGCCTTTCACTTTTACGCGATCACCACCCATACGGCCAGCCATGCGCATACCCTTGAAAACCCTGGAAGCATCAGATGAGTTACCAATTGAACCTGGCGCACGCTGACGATCATGCTGACCATGAGACTGCTCACCAACACCAGAGAAACCATGGCGTTTTACAACACCCTGAAAACCCTTACCCTTGGTAGTTCCCACAACATCAACTTTCTCGCCCTCAACGAAAATATCGCAAGTGACAGACTCACCCACGTTCTTTTCAAGGCTGTAATCCCTGAACTCTTTTACAAAACTTTTTGGAGTAGAAGAGGCCTTTGCAAAATGGCCCCTAACTGAAGCAATGGCTCTGTTTTCTGACTTTTCGCCAAATGCAAGCTGGTGTGCAGTATAACCATCGTTGTCGCTGGTCTTTACTTGCGTAACCACACATGGACCAGCCTCGATGACGGTGCAGGAGGTCTGCTTCCCGTCGGGACCGAAGATGCTGGTCATCCCGATTTTTTTACCGATAATTCCTTTCATGGTTCAAATTTTATACCCTTTTCGGTTAAATGGACAATGAGGCATAACCCCACTTCAATCCCAGTTTGCTATCGACCTTTTCCGTCTTCCTGAATCGCCAGGATGGAAGTACCGACAGTAAACAAACCTCGAAGGGCTTGTTTATATTTAAACTCTCCTAAGAGAGAGAAAACCTAAATTCAGCGCTCCTTTTTCTCATGCCAACGGCAATCAATTGGGAGATGAAAACTAAAGAACTTCGCACTGCATCAACAGTGCACTTATAAAGCGATCAGGCCTTAATCTCAACATCAACACCACTCGGCAAATCAAGCTTACTCAACGCATCAACAGTACGTGATGAGGAAGTATAGATATCAAGCAAACGCTTGTGGGTTGACAACTGAAACTGCTCACGGCTCTTCTTATTAACGTGAGGGGATTTCAACACAGTAAATATCCGCTTCTGTGTAGGAAGAGGAATTGGTCCTGTTATAACGGCCCCTGTACTGCGAACGGTCTTAACAATCTTCTCAGCAGATTTGTCAACCAGATTGTGGTCGTATGACTGCAATTTTATCCTGATTCTTTGTGACATAATTTGTTTCCCATTTTTTAAACGGGGATGCAAAAGTAAGGAATAGTTTTATACTTACAAAAGAAATCCAATGAAATTTGAAACAAAACATAAAATAAATGAAAAAAAATAGCCCCGGAAAATATTCCGGGGCCATAACTTCTATTAAAAGGCTGTTATTAGTCTTTTGTCTTACCCTTTACCCTGGCTATTACCTCTTCAGCAATATTGTTGGGCGCTGGGTTGTAATGAGAGAACTCCATGGTAGAAGATGCCCTGCCGGATGAAAGTGAACGGAGCTGTGTTACATAGCCAAACATTTCACTCAATGGCACTTTGGCCTTAATAACCTGTGCACCTGCCCGGCTGTCCATTCCCTCAAGCATACCCCTTCTCCTGTTCAAGTCACCGGTAACATCACCCATGTATTGTTCTGGTGTGATTACTTCAACACGCATGATTGGCTCAAGCAATACGGGTTTAGCCTTGCGACCTGCCTCACGGAAACCTGACTTCGCGCACAATTCGAAAGACATGGAATCAGAGTCAACCTGGTGGAAACTTCCGTCAAATACACGAATCTTCATGTGCTCAACAGGATAGTTTGCCAAAATACCGGAAGACATAGATTGCTCAAATCCTTTTTGGATAGCTGGTACGAATTCACGTGGAATAGATCCTCCAAAAATATCATTGACAAACTGCATCTGCTTTCCGGGATTTTCTTTCAGCCATTCTTCGTCAGCGGGTCCCATCTCAAAAACGATATCAGCAAACTTACCACGTCCACCTGTTTGCTTTTTCAGTGTTTCACGGTGTTCAATGGTAGACTGGAATGCTTCCTTGTAAGCAACCTGAGGAGCTCCCTGGTTCACTTCAACTTTAAACTCACGGCGCATCCTATCAACAATAATCTCCAGATGCAGCTCTCCCATTCCACTGAGAATCGTTTGTCCGGTTTCCTCATCGGTTTTTACACGCAGGGTTGGATCTTCCTCAACGAGCTTGGCAATAGCCATACCCATCCTGTCAACATCTGCCTGTGCCTTTGGCTCTACAGCCACAGAAATTACAGGCTCAGGAATAAACATATTCTCAAGAACGATTGGATGGTCTTCATCACAAAGGGTATCTCCGGTTTTGATTTCCTTGAAACCAACTGCAGCTCCAATATCACCAGCCTCAATAAAATCAATCGGATTCTGTTTGTTGGCAAACATCTTCATGATACGGCTGATACGCTCTTTCTTTCCACTTCTCACATTCAATACATAAGAACCAGCGTCAAGATGACCTGAATACACCCTGAAGAATGCCAGACGTCCCACAAACGGATCAGTCATGATCTTAAATGCTAGGGCTGCAAATGGCTCAGAAGCCTCAGGCTTACGAACTACTGTTTCACCGTTATCAGGATTGATACCTTCTACTGCATCAATATCCACAGGAGCAGGGAGGTAACGACAAACTGCATCAAGTGCAGTCTGAACACCTTTATTCTTAAAGGATGAACCACACATCATGGGAACGATACTGAGATCGATACAGGCTTTACGAATTGCTTCGTGCACCTCATCCTCAGAGATACTGCTTGGATCATCAAAGAACTTCTCGAGTAACTTATCGTCGTATTCAGCAACTGCCTCTATCAGATTCTGCCTCCACTCATTCGCTTCCTCTACCATGTCTTCTGGAACAGGAATCTCATCAAAGGTCATTCCCTCTGTTTCCATATGCCAGATAATCCCTTTCATCTTGATCAGGTCAACCACACCTTTGAAGTTATCTTCAGCACCTATCGGCAACTGCAAGGGAACAGCTTTTGCACCAAGCATTTCTTTTACCTGACGAACTACCATAAGGAAGTCTGCTCCGCTACGATCCATTTTATTCACGAATCCAATACGTGGAACCTTGTAACGGTTAGCCTGACGCCATACGGTCTCAGACTGGGGCTCAACACCATCAACTGCTGAGAAAAGTGCGATCAGTCCGTCGAGTACACGCATGGAACGTTCAACTTCCACCGTGAAATCCACGTGACCCGGAGTATCAATGATATTGAAATAATATTTTTTGGTATCCGCAGTAGCCTTACCCAAAACTGTAGGGAAGTTCCACTGACAACTAACTGCAGCTGAAGTAATGGTGATACCACGCTCCTTTTCCTGTTCCATCCAGTCAGTTGTGGCTGCACCATCGTGCACCTCACCGATCTTGTGGATCATTCCTGTATAGCGCAGGATACGCTCAGTTGTAGTGGTTTTACCGGCATCAATGTGTGCGGCAATACCGAAATTGCGTTGAAATTTTAAGTCTGCCATGACTATTCTTATTGTTTAAAATGTATTGTTATGGTCGCGTTTTCAGGATCCTAAAAAGACCCCGAACTTTTGCGGGTGCAAAGTTAGTGAAAGGCAAGGAGAATAGGAAATAAAAAAGGGGCTGCAGTATTGCATCCCCTTTAAAAAGTTTATATCAGAATCAGACACGGAAGTGAGCAAAAGCTTTGTTGGCTTCAGCCATCCTGTGTGTATCTTCTTTCTTTTTGTATGCACCACCTTCACCCTTGCTTGCTGCAACGATTTCATTGGCTAACTTATCAGCCATGCTGCGGCCATTGCGCTCACGTGAAAAACGTACAAGCCATTTGATGCTGAGAGAAATTTTTCTGTCGGGCCTAACCTCAGATGGAATCTGAAAGGTTGCACCACCGATACGGCGACTCCTAACTTCTACAGCAGGGGTTACATTTGACAAAGCTTTTCTCCAAACTTCATATCCATCCTCACTTGTCATTTTAGAAACCTTATCAAGGGCGTCATAAAAAATTGTCAATGCTGCATCTTTCTTGCCCTGCCACATGACGTTATTGATGAAACGTGTAAC
>JBILSG010000127.1:0-6691 GCA_044372235.1 Chitinophagaceae bacterium | reverse complement strand
CAAAAAAACCCATGTTTAGCTCAGAACAGCGCCAGATATGGATTGAAGATATTTTTCGTTCGGAGGAAAAAGTTTCTGCTGCAGTATTTGAAGGACTAACTGTTAATTTTTGTAAAAAAATCGGTGCAAATTATATCCTTAGAGGGATAAGGTATGTGAGTGATTTTGAATATGAAAAAACCATTGCAGATGCCAATCGAACATTAGATCCCGAGATAGAAACTTTTTTTCTGACATGTGAACCGAAGTATACCTCAGTGGCATCTACTATTGTAAGGGATATTATCAGAAATGGCGGTGATGCTTCCTTATTTTTACCTGAGATTGTATCTCTTTCAATACAATCCAGATAGCTTTATTTCAGGTAATGTTTCGAAAGTAATTCGCTGATTGATGCGTAAGATTTGTCTAAAATTTCAGTAACCTCTTTTTGATTCATCCACCTGATTTCTGTAATATCTTCTTCTGTTTGCGGAATTGTTTTTTCGTTGTCTGCGTGTATCATCCTGAACCAGTGAGATGGTTTCATGATGTTTTTGTTTCCAATGGTATAGGTGTGATAGGTAATCTGTAACTTTTCAATAATTTCAAGTTTATTTATCCCGGTTTCTTCCTGTACTTCTCTGATAGCACAGGTTTCTGTTGACTCGCCCGGATCAATTTTCCCCTTTGGAAGATCCCAGAAACCGCGTCTGTATATCATAAGAACATCTCCTTGAGTATTTAAAACCATGCCCCCGGCAGCTTCAATAATTTCCATACCCATTGTATAGTTTTTAAAATCAGCTTCTGTGGTTATAGACTTTTGTCCAAATGGTGTATGTATGATGTACATAAATTAATTTTAAGTTGTGACAAGCTTTCAGCAATTTTGTTCCATGACAAACGAAAAAGCTGTTGCTGAAAGACTCTTGCAAGTTAAAGCAGTGAAACTGAATCCCCAAGAACCCTTTACATGGGCTTCTGGCTGGAAAAGTCCAATTTATTGTGATAACAGAAAGTTATTAGGATTCCCATATGCAAGAGATTTTGTAAAAAGTGAGTTATGCAATGTGATTTTTGAAAAATTTCCAGATGCTGATTTGATTGCCGGGGTAGCAACTGCAGGTATTGCCTGGGGTGCAATGGCGGCTGATCAACTCAAGTTACCTTTTATCTATGTGAGACCCAAACCCAAAGAACATGGTTTAGGTAATCAGATTGAAGGAAATTTTGAGCCGGGAATGAAAACAGTTGTTGTTGAAGACCTGATTTCTACAGGTAAAAGCAGTTTGCAGGTTGTTGATGTGATAAAGGCTGCCGGGATGGAAGTGGTAGGTATGGTTTCAATATTTACCTATGGTTTTGAAGCAGCTGCTACAGCCTGTGATGCTGCCGGCATTCCTGTTTTATCACTCACCAATTATCCGGTAATGGTTGATTTAGCTGTAGAAAGAGGATTAATTCATCCTGATGATCAGAATACCCTGTTAAAATGGCGAGAAAATCCAGCTGAATGGGGAAGAATTAGTTAATTTGAAAAAAAATATATGAAGAAGATACTCTCCATCCTCTTTTCTTTTTTTGTTGTTTCAGGCATAGTGGCGCAGCAGAAAAAACCTGTAACTGTTAAAATCAGTACCCCTTCAGTACAATGTGAAATGTGTAAAAAGAAAATAGAAGATTACTTGAAATTTGAAGAAGGGATCGTAAAGTCTTTGGTTGATTTTAAACAAAAGAAAACAACAGTTACATACCTTACAGACAGAACCAATCTGGAGAATGTAAAGACTGCCATCGCCAATGCAGGATATGATGCTGATGATGTTAAAGCGGAAAAAGATGCGTATGAAAAGTTACCAAAATGCTGCAAGAAACCAGCGCTTTAGTACTTGATTTACAATATTTTCCGAGTATTAACTGGTTTAAAGATTCAGTTCAAATATCCCAATTTGTTTTTTATCCAGAAGCTCTTATACGTAAAGCAGGATTCAGTAACAGGATGCTTTTGCCTGCCTCAGGTGGGGTAGTTCTACTATCTGTGCCTCTAGTAGGTGGTCGACGTGTCAGGATTCCTTATCGGGAAGTGAGAATTGATTATAAAAGTGAATGGCAGCGAGATCATATTCGCACAATAGACACAGTTTTCGGAGGATCACCATTTTATTTTCACTACAAAGACGAACTTCATCATTTGTATTGTCAGAGAGAGGAGTATCTCTATAATTGGAATTTATCCTGTTTAAAATGGGTATTGGAAAAATTAAAAATAAAAATACCAATACAAGAGGATACAGGCCAATCAATTAATCCGAATAAAAGTATAATCGACTTGGATAAATATAAACCTTCAAATTTTTCATCTCCAGAAAATGGGCCTTTCCTGAAATATCCACAGGTTTTTGAAGATAAAATTGGATTTCAGATAAACATGTCAGTTCTGGATTTGCTTTTCAATGTAGGTCCGCTCAAAGTCAAAGAATTACTGTCAGTCTGAAGTAAACTTTTTGCATTAAAAAGCATCAAACGTTTGCTTTTTATAATGTAAAAGAGATTAAATTACGACATAGTTTATTTCATCATGCGAATTCTTGCCATTATCCTTTCTATTTGCTTTTTTCAAGCCCTGTCATCAGTTGCACAGGAGTATTCCAATAAGGGAAGAGATTTTTGGATTGCCTATCCCGCCCACATCAATGGCACTGGTTCCGTCATGGGTATATATATCACTTCAGATCAGGACGCTACCGTAAATATCGATGCCGGGGGAACCAATTTACCCGTTGTGCAGGTCATACGCAATCAGGTACAGCGTGTTTTTTTGGGAGGTGGCGCTAATAATCCTACTAACACTGCTGTTTATCTTAATTCAGAAGATGGCATAAAGCCTGGAGCTGCAATACACATTGTTTCAGATAAGAATATTGTTGTTTTTGCCCATATCATCAGATCTGCTAGGTCTGGGGCAACGCTTGTATTGCCAACTCCGGTGCTCGGCATAGAATATGTTGTTGCGAGCTATGGCAGTAAAACAGTGACCCCTCAGGAGCCCCAAAGCGCAAAATCCCTATTCGCTGTGGTAGCTGCACAGGATAATACGATAATTGAAATAACACCAACTGCAGGGAAGCTTGCAAATGCTGCATTAGGTACACCTGAAAGAAAAGTTGGTGAACCCTACCGGATAACTTTACCGAAGGCAGGCGATTGCTATCAGTTCATCAGTAATCAGCTTGACGATGTCAGTGGCACAATCATCAAATCAGTATCTTCCGGCACTTCAAGTTGTAAACCCATTGCAGTATTCAGCGGCAATACATGGGCTACAATTGGTTGTGATATTCCCGCAACGCCCAGCGGTGGTGATAATCTATTTCAACAGGCTGTGCCGCTCAAATCTTGGGGAAAGCGATTTGTAACGGCTCCCTTTAAAGGAAGACCATCGGATATTTTCAGGATTTATCCTACAAAGCCCAACACTACAGTTACCGTCACTGAAAACGGAATTACAAGAACACTGGGACCAGCAAATCTTGTTCCTGGGAAAAATATCTATGAAATTTCCTCCGGGGCTCCCCTTTCTATCAACAGTCTTGATAATCCTATTTCAGTAGTCCAATACATAACAGCACAGACTTGTCAATCAGGTTGCACCACCAATAGCAATGCTCCTGTATCCTGTTTTGCCGATCCAGAAATGGTCATTCTGAACCCCGTGGAACAGACCCTGAGTAAAATAACTTTTTTTTCTGCACATCAGAACTATGTTCCTGCCAATCAAACGAGTGTACAATTGCATTACTTGAATGTGATTATACCAAAGCGATATTTTGCCAGTTTAAGAATAGATCAGCAGACACCGGTTGCTATTCCGGTTGATATCCCCGGAACTGAATATGTTTATCTTCAGGAAGACCTCTCTGCATCCTCACAAGCTAATCCTGTTCACAGCATTTCAGCAGATTCAGGATTTGCTGCTGTAGTTTATGGCTATGGAAATGTGGAGTCTTATGGGTATAATGCAGGTACCAATGTAGTTGATCTAAATCAATTTGTATCAGTAAAAAATGAGTTCAGTACAGTTAACTTTCCAGCAACCTGCAAAGAAAGTCCGTTTAATCTTTCTATTACCTTGCCATATAAACCATTGAAGATCTCGTGGGACTTTAAGAATAATCCGGATTTGGGAAATAATCCTGGAGATATTGTGAGTCCCGATCCAAATGGTATTGTTGCAGACTCTTCCTTTAAGAGTACATCAGATGTCAATAAGGATTTGTTTTTGTACCGTTTAAAAAATGTTGACGGTACTAATCGGAACTTTCAATTTCTCAATAAAGGAACATTTCCAGTTGACGTAGTTGTGGTTAATCCATCACCCGATGGATGTTCCGGGGAACAGATTATAAGTTATGATATTCAGGTTTTTGATCCCCCTGTTTCATCATCTACCTACCAGACATCGGGTTGTTTTGAAGAATCGGTGGTTCTCAAAGCTACAAGTCAGACTGACGGCAGGAATGTTATTAAATATCTTTGGTCAGTTGATGGTAAAGTTCCTGATACGTTGTCTTCTCCTGATTATACAGTAAAATTCAATTCTGAGGGTGTCAAAAAAATAGGGGTTCAGGTCATAACTGACATAGGGTGCGTAAGTCCGGATTCACTTTCTGTGGTTAATCTCAGTGGTAAACCTAAGATTGGTTTTTCTGCTGCTGAAGTAAGGTGTTTAGACAAACCCTTTTTGATTACTGACACCACCAAACAGTATGGCACTGCCACATTGACAAAATTTCTTTGGAAGTTTGATGGGGTTGCTGCTGATACGGCAATTCAATCTTATAATCCGGTTAAAACGTTTACTAAACAGTCGGTTGATGTAAGATTAACGGTTGTTACAGAAACTGGATGCACTGATTCATTGGTTAAATCGATTACCGTCAATCCCAACCCCGTGCCATTATTCAGCCTGCCTGAATTTTGCTTGAAGGATGGAGATGCTGAATTTATAAGTACAAGTTCAATTTCAGATAATAGACTTATTAGTAAAGAAGTTTGGGATTTTGGGGATATCAGCACACCAGGTAATAGGTTAAATCCTGTAGTTGGCTCCATTATCAAACATCCATACAGCAGTTCTGGTGAATATATTGTCAAACTTGAAGTTACCTCAGAGAATGGCTGTGTAGAAGATACGTCAGCTGTTTTCACAGTAAATGGTGCTATACCTGAAGCCAGTTTTAAAGTAGTCAACGCAGCCGGATTATGCAGTAATCAGGAAGTAATCATTGAGAATTTATCATCTGTCGATTTTGGTCAAATAGGAAAAGTGGATATTTCGTGGCTGGATATGAATGTGTTAAAAAAAGACACCACAGATCAGATACCTGCTTTAAACAGTAGATATGCATTCAGGTTTAATGATTTTCTTGATGTTGCACAGAAAGATATTTCAATCAGAATGGTTTCCTACTCCGGTAAATCATGTTTTGATGATACAACAATTACTGTTAAACTCAATGGTAGTCCAATCGTGGAACTTGCAGATATTCCTTCAGTGTGCACAGAAAGGAAACCGGTGCTCATCAAAACAGGATCTTTTACTCCTGTTAGCGGTTTAACTGGCACAGCTACATATAGTGGAATGGGGATTAGTCCTGATGGACTATTTAATCCGACCGGATTGGATTCAGGATTATACATGATTCGCTACAAGTATGTTAGTAATGCAGGATGTTTTGCCGAGGATAGTAATTATATACGGGTAAATTTTACGCCAAAGGTAGATGCTGGTTCAGATTTTAGTTTACTGGATGATTCGGCCAGAGTTATCAATGCTTCTGCAAGAGGAGTGGGGATGACTTTCAAGTGGGAGCCATCAACTTATCTAAATAATGATACTTTATTGAATCCTACTGTAATAGCTCCTAAAGATGATATCGAATATACCTTCATAGTAACTGGAAAAGGGAATTGTATTGCCAGTGATTTTGTGAAAATCACATCCATTCAGTTGCTCGTTCCACCAAATACATTTACACCTAATGGAGACGGTATCAATGATACCTGGCAGATAAAACATATTGAAAAATACCTCGATTGCATAGTAGAAGTATTTACTCCTTCTGGTAATCGTGTTTATTTCAGTACAAGTGGTTATGAGAAACCTTTTGATGGTACATTTCAAGGGAAGCCTCTGCCTGCAGGTACATACTACTATGTAATCAATCCAAAATTAGGTCGAAAACCTATTGCGGGTTATTTAACTATTCTTAAATGATTTTCATGCGGAGAGTTTTAATCATTTGTGGCTTAATTTTATTACAGTTCAAATATATTTCAGCACAACAAAGGCCACATTACACGCAATACATACTGAATAATTTTATTGTAAATCCTGCACTTGCGGGAATTGAAAATTACACAGATATAAAACTGAGTGCCCGGAATCAATGGGTAGGCATTGATGGCGCCCCCAAAACATTCTATGCTACTGTTCATGGCGCTCTTGATAAAAAAGACTTTAGGGAGAATGCCACTTCATTTTCCATGATTGGTCAAAATACACATGGTAATGTTTTTCCTGAATATTTTGATGCGATGTCTCCCCACCATGGTTTTGGTTTTACTGCCATGAATTATTCAACTGGCTATATAAATCGCACAACTGCCGTGGCTAGCTACGCCTATCATTTGGGATTGACCAATGAAC
>JBILSG010000126.1:0-6696 GCA_044372235.1 Chitinophagaceae bacterium | reverse complement strand
TTACTGGCGTTTTTACACCTGCAGAAAACAGAGGGGGAAGTGAAACAACCTGAGTTACTCAAAAAATCAGGAGCAAGTGCTGCACAACTTACCGCACTGGTGGAAAAGAGAATTCTTGCCGTATCAAGACAGGCAGTTGACCGGATACCCATGCAGGCCAAGCAGGTAAATATCAACTTTGAACTTTCAACTGCACAGCAAACTGCATTAGGTCAGCTTCAGGCTAGCCTGGAGCATCAGGAGGTTTGTTTGTTGCATGGGGTTACTTCAAGTGGTAAAACACAGATATACATCAAATTGATTGAGGAGCAGGTAAAAAAGGGTAATCAGGTACTTTACCTCCTTCCCGAAATAGCCTTGACTGCACAAATTATCAGGCGGTTGCAAAAGCATTTTGGAGGTTATATTGCCATCTATCATTCCAGATTTAATCCAAATGAACGGGTCGAACTGTGGAATAAGGTAAAAAAGGGGGAAATACGGGTTATTTTGGGAGCCCGTTCAGCTCTTTTCATGCCATTTGCAAAGCTTTCTATGATCATTATAGATGAGGAACAGGATGCTTCCTTTAAACAGCAGGAGCCTGCTCCTCGGTACAATGCAAGGGATGCAGCACTCTACTATGCCCGTTTGTGGAGTGCTAAAGTGGTACTGGGTAGTGCAACCCCCAGCTTGGAAACCTATGCTCAGGCAGTTTCAGGGAAATACGGACTTGTTGAGCTTTTTGAAAGGTTTGGAGGTGTTGAGTTGCCTGCTATACATTCGGCGGATATGCGCACCATGATCAACAACAAAGTGGTTAAGCAAATGATTACCCCGGAATTGAAAGAAGCAATTAAAAATTCAGTGGATAATCAACAACAGGTTATTCTGTTTCAGAACAGACGTGGTTACGCGCCCTATAAGATATGTGGGACCTGTGGTTTTATCCCACATTGCGAGCATTGTGATGTTACCCTAACTTACCATAAACTCCACCATCGCTTGCAATGTCATTATTGTGGTACATCCTATCCTGTGCTACTGAGTTGCACAGCCTGTGGCAGCACCAACTGGATTGAGCGAAATTTTGGTACGGAGAAGGTTGAAGAGGAATTGATAGCGTTATTCCCCAATTACAACATTGCACGGATGGATATCGATACCGTCAAGGGTAAAACTGCTCATGATGAAATGATTCGCAATTTTGAATTACGCCGCATGGATATTTTAGTGGGTACCCAGATGGTGGTAAAGGGACTGGATTTTGAACACGTTTCACTTGTAGGTATTCTTGATGCAGACGGACTATTAAGTTTTACGGATTTCAGGGTTAATGAGCGGGCATTTCAACTCATGGAACAAGTCAGTGGCAGGGCAGGTAGGAGAGGGAAGCAGGGAACAGTCATCATACAGACTTCAAATCCGTCTCATCCGATTATAGCTAGGGTTGCAAGTCATGATTTCAAAGGTTTTTATACGGAAGAAATTGAATCCAGGAAAATATTTCATTACCCGCCTTATACAAGACTGATCCAATTTTTTTTCAGACATGTTGACAAGGGGAGGGCTTTACAGGCGGCTGATTTTTTTGCGGCCCGAATGCTTCCTGTTTTTGGAGATTATCTGATTGGACCAGCAGAACCGGTAGTGAACAGGGTGCGTAATAAATATATTTATGAGATCATGCTTAAATTGCCCAGAGATGGCTCCAGGCATGCGCTGGCCAGAAATCACGTACAGCAGGTTATGGCAATCATGCAAAATGATCCAACCTTTAAAGCTGTCCACATCATGGTAAATGTTGATCCGCAATAAAAATCACCTGAAAATTACAGTTCCGGTTTTTTTCATCAGCTCCATTTCAACCTGTTTCAAATGTTGATGGGTCTGGAGCAGTATTATGATATCTTCAGTTGAATTCTCTTTCTCTAGATCCAACTGATTTTCAAGTATCAGTTTTTTAATTTTCTTAAGCTTAAGGTAGGTCATACAGGATAAGACTTCCTCTTTATATAAATCATTCCGGTTAAGGATATCACCCTTGTAAACTTTTGTCCAGTTTGGACTGATCTGGTGTTTTTCAGTTAAAAGGGAAACTGCTAATTGACTGATTTGCTGATCACTATGGTAGAGGAAACTTTTTTCTGTAGGGTTTTCTCCGTTGTTGAATTGTACCCTATAGTCATTTAAAATCCGGATTAAAAGTTTGTTGTCAAATAATTCTTCGAGTCCGTCATTGTCTACTTCTTGAAATATAAATTCAGCTATAGTAAGGTTATCGTCCCATGCGAGTGTACCAAATTCAATCAGAGACCTGATAACAGCCTGTTCATTTAATTCATCTTTAAAAAACAGTGCAAGGCCATCTTGTTCATTTTCCTGATCTGAGGTGACTTGTTCAGGTTGATTTAGCTCCCGCTGGATTTTCTTTTCTTCCTTATCCTGCTTATCCCTGTTGAATTTATTCACGAGTGCAGTCATACCTTGTTCATCCACCTTTAACATGGATGAACACCGCTTGATATAATCCTGCTGTCTGGTAAAATCTTCAGTTCGGTTCAGCTTGGAAATTGATTCTGCGATTTGATTCACAACTGCAGCTTTTCGGGAGCTGTCTGAGCCTGCATCTTTTAAGGCAACCTCCAGTTGAAATAAGATAAAATCCTGTTTATTTGTTTGTACAAAATCCCTGAAAGCCTCGGCACCCACCTTTTTAACATAACTGTCTGGATCTTCTTTGTCGGGAACAAGAACAAGCTGCACATTAAGGCCCTCTTCTATGGCTAGATCAAGACCTCTAAGTGCTGCTTTTATGCCGGCTGCATCACCATCGTAAATGATGGTCAGATTATTGGTGTATTTCCTGATTAGCCGGAGTTGATCTACCGTTAGTGAAGTACCTCCTGACGCAACTACATTATCTATACCTGCCTGGTGCATGGCGGTGACATCAGTATAGCCCTCAACAAGGAAACATTCATCAAGCCTGTCTATGGTTTGCCTTGCAAAATACGATCCATACAGGATTTTACTTTTGATATACAATTCATTCTCAGGGGTATTGATATATTTAGGTCCACGATCGCTGCTACCTATTACCCTTGCCCCAAAACCAATTACTTTCCCACTCTGGTTGTGGATCGGAAAAATAATTCTTCCTCTGTAGTTGTCAATTAACTGACCGTCTCGTTCTATACAGAGTCCGCTTTTTTTGAGGATATCCGGACTGTATTGATTTTTTATAGCCTCCTTTGCAAATGCATCGCGTTGGTTCAGGCAGTAGCCGATTTGAAATTTACTGATTGTCTCGTCATTAAACCCCCTTTCCCTCAGGTAGGATAAGGCATTTGCAATTCCCTCATCATTTTCAAGGAGCTGATTCTGAAAAAATTTTACAGCAAACTGATTGACAATATGCAGGCTGTCTGCCAGCTGCTGTTGCTCTTTGTATTCGGGACTGGTTTCAGTTTCTTCAATCTCTACATTGTACCGCTGAGCCAGCCATTTCAGAGCCTCCACATAGGTATACTTTTCGTGCTCCATGACAAAGCCTATGGCATTGCCACTCTTGCCACATCCGAAACATTTGTAGATCTCTTTTGAAGGTGAAACAGTAAAAGAGGGCGTCTTTTCGTGGTGAAAGGGACAGTTCCCAATTAAATTAGTACCCCTTCTTTTGAGCTTAACAAAAGAACCTACGATATCAATGATATCGATTCTGTTCTGGATTTCCTGTATGGTTTGCTGGGATATCAATTACTGCCTGTTAGGCAGGTGAAATTAATAAAAGAATACCTCATCCACAAAAACCCATCCTTTTTCTCCTTTTCCTCTATGCCAGCCTGGAAGTTTCTGAATGTTTACAGCCTCGATCTCGATGTAGCGGTAATTACCCGGCGTTATTAAAACAGTATAGGGTATTACTGCATTTGATCTGTTTTCTCCTGGCATTTCCGGCTTTAGTTTACCCACAACCTGCATCTGAGAAGGATTATCTCCTGCTTTAATGATAATTTGGGTGGGTGGGAATATGTATGAACCGGTATTGTCTGCCAGGCTTAATACAACCTGTGAAATCATTTTGGAGGTACTGGTATAAAATCCTGCTTTAAAGGGTAAATCTTTAAATCCGAGCCAATTCATACCAAAATTCCCTGCTTCACCTTTGATTTCATCTGTTAATGCTTTGGCTCCAAATTTTCTGTATTTAGGGTCGGGTTCGTTGATTAATTTGACTGAATCAGTTTTTATTCCCTTCATAAAAAAGGTTTGTTCTGATACATTGCTGCTGATCCAACCTGAGGCTGTAGCTACAGCTCTTATTCTAAGCAAACCTTTCATGGGGATGGCTGCTTCAAAAATTGATCCTGCAGTAGTATCAGGTGCTGATCCGTCTACAGTATACCTTATTTTAACACCTGGAAGCGGGTGTTTCAGGAAAATTAATTCTCCTTGTTCAAGAATAGCTTTATCACGGTTGGCCGGATATGGTGGTGTAAGTTTTAGCAACTCGTTTTTATCAGGAATATAACCCATATCCCATTTGATACCTGGAAATTGTGAAGTCAGGTTGGCTATATCTTTCTCAGTAACCTGCGTATTCCATAAAAACACTCTTTTAACAGATGGCATTAGAGCGAGTGCATTCAGTGCATCCATCTTAATTGGTGTACTGGCCAGTGATATTTGTTCAAGTTGTTTGCAAGCAGTAAGTAAATTTAGGTTTTTACCGGTAATGGATGTGCCATTCAGGTTCAATTTTTCCAGGTTTGGGAATTGCGAAAGTGATTTAAGCAATTCATCATCGGCAGGCATACCTGAAAGGTTTACTTCAACAACTTGTTCTTTGATTGAAGAACAAGCTTTCAGCATTTCAGGATTAAATTGTTCCTTCAGAAAAAACTTCACACTTAAGGCTGGTGATTGATAGGCAAGTGGAAGAATTCTTCTGAATGGCGTATTCAAAGAAGCTATTGTAGCGGGGGAAGCTGCTGAAAAAGTATAGCTTTTGTCTGATTTTGGTTTTTTGCCTGCTTCTGCTACCTGATAAACCAATGCTTTCAATGTGTCCGTCTCCTTTAATTCACCAACACGTGTATTTGCTGTAGCTCCGGCTTTAATCCATTCTCTGAACAACAGGATCTCCGTTGCTGACAGTTGTGCCTTGCCCTTGGGAGGCATGTGTTTTTTGTCTTCTGGATCCAGTGCCAGCCGTTCTGTTAGCAGGCTGATGTCCGGATCTCCTGAAACCCAGCTGGCACCAGTTTTTCCACCTTTAGCGAGAGATGCAAAACTGGCCATATTGAGGCCACCCTTCATTTTTTGATCGTTATGACATGAAGCACATTTGGCAGTAATAATGGGTTCAATGGCACCTTCAAAAACATGGGTTGAATCTGTTATTTCCGGGAAACTCCCAGTTGCTGTTTCTGCAATGTTTAAACTGAAAAAATCTTCGCCATGCGTCAGACTTCCTCCAAGGTGGCTGCCGGCAAGCATGATGCCCGCTGTTGAAATTAGGGCTAATTGGCCTGCTACTTTATGAGCAAGGATCCATTGATTGGCATAAAGCAGGAAATGTGTTACCAGTGCCAAAGAAACACCAAGCCATTTGTGCCATTGCAATGTGTCTTTTGCATACTCGCTATCAGCAGCAAGAAGAAGTCCAAAAATAGCAGCAAGTGTTGTAAATAAAGTTGTATAGAGGATAACATATCGCAAAATGGTATGCAGTATGCTATACTCATTTTGTTTAATGGCAAAGAAGGAAAGTGGAATAAGACAGAGGACTAGGGTTACCGGCAAATGCAGCACAAGGGGATGGAATTTACCGGTAAAAAGCATCCATGCTGGAAGCTGAGACAGGTCAGCAAAAGCAAAAATCAGCATAAATACCTGGAGTACAATGATGCTGTTGGATACGAACCTGAAATGTTTAGACATAAGGATTGAATATGTAATCTAGGCTATGATTCCGTTAACAACTTCACCTGCAATATCGGTAAGTCTGTACCTGCGGCCAAGGTGTCTGTAAGTGAGTTGTTCATGGTTTATTCCCATCAGGTGTAAAACAGTGGCATGAAAATTATGTACACTTACAGGGTCTTTAACAATGTTATACCCAAATTCATCTGTTTCTCCGTATACGATTCCTGGCTTTACACCGCCACCTGCCATCCAGATGCTGAAACATTTGGGATGATGGTCTCGGCCGTAATTAACAGGATCAATTTTTCCCTGACAATAATTTGTTCTGCCAAACTCTCCACCCCATATAACCAGCGTTTCATCCAATAAACCGCGTTGTTTCAGGTCCTTGATCAGTCCGGCTGAAGCACGATCAACATCTTCTGCCTGCATCCGCATATCATTAGCCAGGTTACCATGGGTGTCCCAACCCTGATGATAAAGCTGTACAAACCTCACGCCTGATTCAGAAAGTTTTCTGGCAAGCAGGCAGTTGGCCGCATAAGTTCCTGGAACGAGGCAATCCGGACCATACAATTTTATGGTATTGTCTGATTCTTTACTCAGGTCAGTAAGCTCTGGAACAGCACTTTGCATCCTATAAGACATTTCGTATTGCTGGATGCGGGCATTAATTTCAGGATCACCCACATTTTCAAACGCTTCAGCATTGAATTGGGCGAGCTGATCGAGCATATCCCTCCTGCTTTGTCTGTCATGGCCCTCAGGATTATTCAGGTACAAGAC
>JBILSG010000125.1:0-6713 GCA_044372235.1 Chitinophagaceae bacterium | reverse complement strand
TAACGCGGGAATCAGATAGGGAAGCTTCTGAATTCATCAAAGCTTACAAGGAAAAAATGGCGGCGGCAGAGAAGAAAAAGGCTGCTAAAAAACAATCTGCTGTAAAAAACAATTGACTAGGATAGTTTAAGTTTTTTGATCTGATCAAATGGCAAAATGGGCCTCTCCACATTGAAATCTGCTGAATATCGCGTTTCAATGGGCGAAAAATCTCTGCAATTGTCGGTGTTTTTCTCATGGCCATGCATTTCAGTGGTAGCATCTTTGGCCAATGAAAAGAGTGTTACTGAGACCTACTGCAGATCTGGTGTTCAAACGGATATTCGGTAAAGAGAAGGAGATTGCAATTGAATTTATCAATCTGTTCATCAATCCACCAAAACCTGTAGTGGACATCACATTTCTGGAACAGGAAATGCTTGCAGAATTGCGATATGGAAAAGTGTCGGTCGTGGATATTCGTTGTACAGACAGTAACAACCAGCATTTCATCCTGGAAATGCAGGTCGTACACCATGATGGTTTTCTGGACAGGCAATTGCTTTATGCCTGCAAGGCTTATGACCAGCAATTCACTTCAGGATTGAAGTATAAGGACAGGCAGCCTGTATACCTGCTCACCATTATTGAACAGGTCATCCTGCCCGATACCGCGTTGTGGTTGCATGCTTTTTCATTCAAACATGAAGAGTTGGACCACATCAGCATTCCTGGATTGCACATACGAGTGTTGGAATTGGGCAAAAGGAAAAAAATGGGTAATTTCAATATGGAAAATGCCGCCGATCGTTGGATGGCTTTTCTCGCTGAACCTGAAAAACTGATTAACATGCCCAAATTCGACATTTCAGTTTATCCCAACCTGATGAAGGCCGTAGAAATATTGGACAAATCCAATTTCACCCCAGGCCAACAGATTGCCTATACCAACCATCTTTTTGCCGTTGCCGATATCAATGAATCCCGCATGGAGAGCTTTGATAAAGGGTATGATGAGGGTATGGAAAAAGGCCTGCATTTGTCTATTGCCATTTTCAAAGAATTTCAATCCGGATTGCTTTCCCACGAGGAAATTGCCCTAAAATATTCCATCACAGTAGAAGAGGTGGAAAAGCTTGACAAAATTGTTTTCTAGTTTCACATTAAAATGTATTTCTGCTTTTAATGCTTTGAATACACGTAAAACGGTATGAATTGTTGCACTCTTTGCGCTGTCAGGTTTTCACCTAACTTCCATTACATGAAATCAATGCTGCGCCTGATTGCCCTTCTAATAACGATTTGCCTCAGCGCATGCTTTTCCTCAAAACATATTCAACACCCCCCGCAGCATACCAACCCAGCCACAGGTACCTCTTTTTATAAAACCGCAGCTGCATTCAACTGGAAACAACGCGATTCACTCTTTCTGGAACTCTTCAGAAATGGATCGGTTCCAACATCTTACTACCACTTTAAAAAAATTCACTACATATACACAGACAGCCTGGGTGCTTCACATCATCTTAATTTCTTCGCTGCCAACGATTATGCCATGATTGGATCTCCAACAGATTGGGCACGTGTTCCTCTCACACCCATCGCTGCTCAAATCATGGCAGACTCCATTAACTGCTTTCTTCCAACACGAAAGTTGGTCGATATCATCCACCAACAAAGCAAAGTGAAACTGGAACCTGTTCCTATGTATGCCTACCGCGATAGCACCGTGACCATGTGGCAACATCACCTGATCATCGAGGGACAGCGAAAAGGTAGGAAAGGAATGATCAGCGGTATCAAAAAAGATATCGTACTCTGTAGCTTGAACGCACTGAAAGACAAACAAAACCGTGTGGCGATTTACGGTTGGTACAAAACAGATGGCAAAGCCATTCAACCTCTATACACCGGACATGTTAACTGGTATGCCGACTACAGCCACGGCGCAAGAATGATTTATCGAAAATTAAAAGTCGATGGGAAATGGATGGATTATACCTCCATACTAAAAGACCCTTTACTCCGTAATGCACTATCAGATGAAAAGGGTGAAATGATGCTGCGTTACTGATTTCAACTCTTGTATCATCAATGACCATATATACATCTGCAAATACCCATCATTTTCATGTATAAAAACCACCCTGAAAGGTTGTTTTTCACCTTGCTCGACTTAAAGCCATTGCCATCTTTGTAAAATGAAAATGCTGGATTCTACTCCATTTTCTATAAATGAAATTTATTTCTAAATTAGAATTTACTTAATTTTGATGATTATCATTTCCTGGAACAGAATCTCCATTTTCTGCAAATTGTATCCTACTGCAGCGGAAGCATTGGTCAGATGGTATTTGATCGCAGAAAATGCAGATTGGAAATCTGCCCATGAAATGATTGCAGATTTCACATATGTAGATAGCGTGGGAAATGACCGTTTTGTTTTCAATATCAAAGGAAATGAATTCAGGCTCGTAACCATGATTCATTTCAACAAAAGAACCATTTACATTCGGTTTATCGGTACGCATAAAGCGTATGACAAAATCAACTGCTCAACAATTTGATATGATCGATAAAATCAGAACGCAACAGCAATATGAGGGGATCATGAAAATGATTGAAAAATTTATCCAAAAGGCAACCGAATTGGGGGGGTTTCATATGCTCAGCCAGGAAGATGATGACCAACTTCACCAATTGTCAACATTGGCCAATGACTATGAAAAAAAACATCTGTTGCCCGGATCATTCACACTTTCCCTGAATATGCTGATCCAAAAAAGGCTGGAAGAACTGAAATTGAATCAGGCTTCTTTTGCTGAATTGATCAACACTTCCGAATCAAAAGTTTCCAAAATCATTACAGGAAAACAGGAACCCGATGTTCAGTTCCTGAAAGCTATTCACAACAAACTGGGCATCGATGGAAATGTCTTGTTAGATGCCCTTTGATTATTGCATTTCTCCTACCTTTTCACTTGTGCCCTGCCTTCGGCAGGCAAGCTTGTGCCTATTGCCTCTTGCCTTTTCACTTGTGCCCTGCCTTCGGCAGGCAAGCTTGTGCCTATTGCCTTGTGCCTTTTCACTCCCCCCTTATATACCTCGCCCGCTCACGGGAATCAGGATGGGTGCTGAGCCAGCTGAGCTCCTTTGGAACCCCTGCCTCCTCCTTACCTAATCGGTCTAAGAAATTGGCAAAATCATTCCGGTCTATCCCTGCATTTTTCAAATATTTCACAGCCTGCACATCGGCATCTTTCTCAAGCTTGCGGTCGTAAGCGGAAGACGACAACATCCCAATCACCTCCTTGATGGCATCACCACCCATTTCACCGGTAGTAATGGAAACCAACACACTTAGGCCTATCTCCTTACCGAGCTTTTTCATGACATGCGACAATTCCATATGCGCCAACTCATGACCCAACACACCCGCCAGCTCGCCTTCATTCTTTACATTTTTGAGCAAGCCGCTGTATACCACCATGTGGTAATCTGGAAGGGCAAAAGCATTGACTTCCCCATTCTCCACAATGTGTAACTTGACGCGTTTCAAATCAATATCATTGGCAGCACAGAGGCGACGGATTATGGCATCCACACGTTTATGGGTTGCATCTTTGGGCATCTCCTCAAGACCTTGCTGGCTCCAAATCAAATCACCGAGCTTTTGCTCCACCTGCGCCGTTGCCTTGTCGATCCGCAACAACCGGATCCAATCCACACGGGTGAGGAGGTAAATACCGCCTGCCAAAAACAACAAAAGGACCAAGCCCTGAAACAGAATCTTTCTCATACTATGGTTTGCAAATGATATCGGTTATGGGTCCGTAAAACCTGTATAGTTTATGCCCTAGCAAGTACAACGATGAGTAATATAGTTGCTAGAATCAATAAATGTTTAATTTAATTAAAAATTATATTTTTTATTCGTTTAGTTATTAATACAACCCATCATTTTTGTCAGTTGGTCCTTCTTTAAGCTAAATATCGAGTACAATTCTTATGTTATTCTTTAACTTAACTTTCTGGTCATTTGTAAGTTCTCCAAGTTTGGTTATGAATCTTTTATTATCAATTGCACGAATTTGATCTACCAATATGTCGCTCAATTTATCTAATTGACTTTTCTTTAGATGGACCCTAAGTATTTCTATATCTTTTTGAACATTAGTCGTTATTGGGCAAATAATGGTAGATGGGTGAGTATCATTTAATAGGTCAGTTTGAATCACAACAACTGGCCTGGTTTTACCAGGCTCAGTTCCTTGACTAGGATTAAGATCGGCAAGCCAAATGTCGAATTGATTAATTTTCATCCATTAGTTTTTCAAACTCATGAAGTATGTCCATGGATTCTTTACTAGCCATTGCAGACTCTTTAGTAAGCTGGTTCTTTAACAGTCGCCTTTTATTAAATCTATTATAAACATTAACTGCCTCATTTATATATCGATTTCTTGCTAAATGAAGCTTACCTGTTATTTCTTCAGTTTCATTGAAGATCTCATCATCTAATTTTAATGATAATGTTTTCATTTCACAAAGGTATATCTTAAAAGTATATACTGTAACCCTTAGGAAATTTAATTGAGTACCAAAAAGGGGGTACTAGATACTTCCTCATACTATGGTTTGCAAATGATATCGGTTATAGGTCCGTAAAACCACCAACTTACATGAATCCCTTTGCGGGTGCGGATGGCAGCGCGGATGGTCATGATAAACTCCAACAAATTAAAAATCACTGCCAATACGAGGTAAGCAACATAGGCATTGGTGATGCCCTCACCGCGGTGCAGGAGAATCGTAACAGTCCACCAAAAGGCAACACTGTTGAGGCAAAACAAACTGAACTGCGACAACAAAGCCTGGGTGCAATGCCACCTCACGAAATAGGTAGACTTCCTGTTGGCTATGAAAAAAAACAAAGTGGCCAAAAGATTTATAATGGGCAATGGCAATCCTACCATCACCACGAGCAATGACATGATGTAACTGTTGGAAGCTTTCTCCAGTTCGTGCTCTGCAGGGGTATAAAAAAATGGATTCATCTCATACGCCTTTGACAATGTTCCAGATCCAGTTGGCTAACACCAATATCAATCCCGGCCACAATACGACAGGCTTCAGCACCATTTGCTCTGCCTGCTTGTAAACCCGATGCAGGCTGTCGCGTTTCATCAACATGTCATACAACAACCACCAAGGCATCACCAGCAACATCATCAACAACAAGTAACCCATGGGGTTCCAGCTGAAACCAGCTACTAGATCACCCTCCAGAATGGCTTTCATGGATCGGGTAGAGCCGCATGACGGACAGGGTAGGGTGGTAACTTTCTTGAACACGCATACAGTGCCCACATGTGTTTCGAAGCGTCTGTCGATATTCAACGTCATCCACACATAACCAGCCACACAAAAAAGGGCCAGCAATCCATACAGATTCCTTCTCTTTTCCAGCATCAATACAATACCTGCTGTAGTTTGAAAAAGTTTTTCTCACGTGTGGCACCCATGATCAGGAACCAATCCACGATGGCCCAAATGCCCAACCCACCGCAGGTGAGCAACTTGCCGATTCCCAATCCGGTATCACCAATCAGAAAACGGTCGATACCAAAATTACCGGCCAATATCGATACGATGATGCTCGTAGTAGGATCCTTGAAGGAGATGGTCTGCACATAGACCCACTTGGAATCATCCAATGCCAACAACTGCTCCCTAAGCTGCATCAGGTGGTGGCTTTCAAAAAACTTGGCATTCGCCATCATAAACATGTCTACTTTACCAGAATCCATTGTATTTACTTTAAACTATTCACTATTCAACTATTCACTCAAACTCCCCTTGTGCCTCGTGCCTTGTGCCTCCTGCCTTCCCCCTCGCCCCTTATCCCTCATCCCTCGCCCCTTGTGCCTCGTGCCTCTTGCCTTCTGCCTTCCCTCACACCCTACTCAACTTCACAGGCGTAGTCCTGTTGGCATTCCACTGACATACATAGATGCTTTCATCCTCATCAATACAAACATCATGTCCGTGGCGGAACACCTTAGTCTCATGCTGCAAGGTGGGCTGAAGGATGCCGTTTTTGTAAATGGGTGCATTGCCACCCGGACTGGCCAATACTTTATAGTTGGTGTCAATGATGGTCAGGAAACCGCTGCCATCCTGCTTCTTGCCTTCAGCGTCCTTAGACCAGCACACACCTGCAAACATATGTTGACCATGTATCACAGGGCGACAGACATACATACCCGGGGTATCGATGCGGCGGATGAATTTACCATCCAAGGTGAAAACCTTAAAACAGCACTCTTCACGAGACGTGCAAACGAGTACTGGGTTGTTCGGGTTGCGGTTATCCACCACCACGCCGTGAGCACAAATCAGGTTATGTTCTTTATTCTCATTGTTTCTTCCGCCAAACTTGCGGATAAACTTTCCGCGGCTGTCGAACTGTAAAATATAATCAGATCCATATCCATCGGCTACATAGATATCACCATTGGGTGCTACAGCGGTCTCCGTAGGATGATAGGCTTCCTCAAACTTATAAGCACCTACAGTATGTGGCTGGGCGAGGGAAAAAATGATACGTCCCTTGATATCTGTCTTCACCACATTGCCATGCTGTGATTTGGATTTTCCGGAGAGGTCCTTGTAAAAGCCATTGTCCACTATCAGCAGAAAATCTTCATCCCCTTCTTTACTGATGGTGAGTC
>JBILSG010000124.1:0-6746 GCA_044372235.1 Chitinophagaceae bacterium | reverse complement strand
CAAATGTAGTCGCCCGCTCATCGCCCACACCATTCACAGGGAATGTTGGTTGTGCGAAGAGGGAGAGACTGAAGCATCCCATCAGGATGGCTAGACAGATTTTTCTCATTTGTGGATTGGTTTGATTGATTGTAATACAAATTAATGAAAATTGAGTTGCGTGTTTTGATTAGTTTATTGGATGCCCAATTTAGCTAAAGCATTCTTGAAGCCGTCTACTTCCATGATTGGAAGTGGCGTCTGTGCAGATGCTATGAGTTGGTTTGCCAGACTGAGGTCCAGATCTTTTTGGCTGACTATGGCAAACCAGCCTTTTTCATGGAGGTGTTCAGCAAGGTGGATTTGCTCTGTTTGTCCGGGTGTGGGTATCAGCAAGGCTTTTTTCCTCATCCTGATCAGGTCCATGATGCTCGAGTATCCTGAACGGCAGATTACGAATGTTGACTTTGCAATTGCTGCTGCAAGCTCCGCTGAATCCAGGTGGTTTACAAATTCAACATTGTTCCTGTTAGGAATAGTTTGCTTGCTTCGTGGCAAACCCCGCACAAAGAGGCAGGGATAATTCAATTTTTCAAGCTGTGCATTGAGTTTTCTTTCCAGGATTGACCTTTGCGGTTCGGGTCCGGAAAGCATTACAAGAATATGTTCCGGGTTACTATGCAGGGGTTCAAGGCGGGAGAGCAGACCAATATATTTTACCTCCTTTGGCATAACGGCTGGTCTGGAAAGCTTACCAGCCAGGTTGTTTTCATCCTTCAGATCAGGTATCCAGATTTGCTGAAAGTTGTTCAGCCAACGGTGGGTATATTTCACAAACAGGTTATCTACCCGCCTGCCCATACCCGATATGATTCCGAGCTGGTGGGTGATGATGACAGTATTGAGGGTAGGGTGATGCAGACCATAGCGGTTGTCACTGATGACCAGGTCCCATTTGCCCTGCATAACCGATTGTTGTACCTTAAGCCAGGCATTTTCATATTGTATGGCTGACAAGACCTTGGGAAGCTGGATAAACATTTTAGGCATGAAAAAAAGTCCTTTTTTGGGATATTTTATTCTGTATCCCTTCAGGAACAACATTTCCAGTTGCGGAAACTCCCGTTGAAGTAGCTCTGCTGTTTCTTTTTCACCCGCAAGGGTAACCGTACAACCTGCCTGCAGCAGGAATCTGATAATGGGAATACACCGGGTTGCATGTCCAAGTCCCCAATCCAAAGGTGCAACCAGTACGCGTTTAATATATTCGGGTTTAGTATTAATTGTAATGGGATGTATAAGTAAATGTCAAAGTTGGATAAAAAATTTGTAAAACTTCCAACAATTCCTTAAATTAGTTGTCTTGAAAAAGTCTATCATATCCCGGAAAATCCTGTACCTATTGATTCTGGCCATGGTCAACCTCATGGTTATGTCCTGCACCGCACTTAAAAAGAATACATGCAGCTGCCCGACGAAACAAGGATTCGTTGGATATTGAAAAGACATGAAAAAATTTAAAAGAGATTTGATTCTGCTCAAGCGAGATGAGCAAAGCACCAGTTTATCTATACAACGTGAGATAGACAGGATTAATATGCTCCTTTTTCAGATAGAGACTTCCCCTTCATATTATACTTCGTACGAATTGATTGATGTTAACCGTTACAAGGTTTTGCATGATAATGTAACGATTTCCAAAGCACTTAAGCCAAAGGGACTGAAGCCGTTCCAGTTTTTGATTAATAGGAATTGATATAATACAGCCAGGGAAGAGGGATGAGGGATAAGGCACAAGTAAAAAGGCACGAGGGATAAGTTTTGCAACCTACCGTCTCGTGCCTAAGGATTAGAAATTATTTGCCAAACGGATCGAGCTTAGTAGCTTTCACCTGCTCCTGGTATTTTTTCCAGATGCCATTTTTGAGGATTTCTGCCTTTTTCACTGCTTCTTCAACAAGACCTGCTGCCCTTTCTACAAGCATCTTTTCCTGAGCACCGGGTTCGATGGCTTTGGAACTGATGGCACTGCTGGCCTGTTGGTATTGATTCATCACGGTGATTTGCGGAACCTGTCCATATCCCTGTTTGGTCTGAGGTTTACCACTTAGGTATTCGCGCATTTTTTTGATGGCTTCAGTCAGTTCTTTACCTGTTTTTTTCAGTGAATCGACTTCTTTTCCTTTCATGCCGGCTATATATCCATCTACTTTCTTGGCTGCTTCTTCAGCTTCACTAAGCAGGTCAGTTATTTCAGATAGTTTATCGCCACTCTTTTTCAATTCATCCCTGAGTGCAGCCTGGGCCATTTTGATCTGATTGCGGTTACCCAGGCGGGGATCGTCAATCACCGTCACCATGGTCGAATCTTTCTCATTTTTATAACTCATGACTACTTTAAAGGTGCCAGGCAATACTTGTTGTCCGCCTGGTTCTGCGCTGCCACGGCCGCTACCGCCGCCGCCCATCCTGCGACCACCTCCCGCTCCTGGAGAACGGAAACCACGTTCTTCCATACCCCAGGTGTTGCGGTTCAAGCCTGCTTGGGCTGTCCATTTCAGGTTGCGGATGACTTCATTTTTATTGTTATAAATCTTCACAGTTACCGTATCTTTTTTAACTGCACTGTCGCTATCGGCTTTGATGTAGAAGGAGATAGGTGCTCCCGATGCCCTGTTTTCAGCATCCCATATACCCCATGTGCTCCACTCATAACCGGGTGCATTGCGGTATTGGGCCTGAACGGCTGTTTTAGACTCAAATGCGGTGAAGGTTTTACCTGCAACACCTTTATTTGCAGCCAGTTTTCGCAGCGGACGAATATCGTCCAGAACCCAAAGAGCCCTGCCAAATGTGGCGATAACCAGATCCGCTTCCCTTTCCTGAATGGTCAGGTCATAGGTAGATACGCTGGGGTAGCCATTTTTCCACTGCTGGAAGGTTGCGCCATTGTCCATACTCACCCAGAGTCCCTGTTCAGTACCTGCAAATATCAGGTTTGGTTCTGTTGGATCCTGCAATACGCAGAGTGCATAACCGGTTACTTTTTTCTCATCAGCCAGGCGGGTCCAGGTTTTACCATAATCTGTTGTACGGAAAATATAGGGTTTGAAGTCTCCTCTGCGGTAGTCGTTCGCCACCACAAAGGCCTCGCCTGCGTTATGTCTGGACGCCTGTACCTGTGGTATCCAGGCACCCACTGGTAAGCCAGGTATTTTACCCCTGAAGTTGGTCCAGGTTTTACCACCATCTCTTGTCATTTGTACATTGCCATCATCAGTTCCCACCCAGATTACATTTTTGTCTTTTGCAGATGGGGCAATAGTGAGGATGGTGCAATAGTTTTCTGCCCCGGTAATGTCAATGGAGATGCCACCGTTGTTGGTCTGATCAATTTTTACACTATCGTTGGTGGTCAGGTCCGGGGAGATGATTTCCCAGGATGCACCTTTGTTGGTGGATTTATGCAGGTACTGGCTTCCGTAATAGATCGTGGAAGTATTGGTTGGGTCCTGAGCCATACCTGAGTTCCAGTTGAAACGCAGCATGGTTTTCAGGTCTGGAGCCGGTGGTTTGATATACCAGCTTTCTCCTGTTTTGACATTGTATTTGCCTACTGATCCGCCCTGACTCATCGCATAGATCCAGTTGGCATCATCTGGGTCTGCCATGGCATCGAAGCCATCACCACCCCATATATTTTCCCAATAGTAATTTTTGATGCCGCCACTCATCCAGGTATAGGCTGGTCCGCGCCAGGTACCATTGTCCTGCATGCCACCCATTACATTATAAGGCATTTCATTGTCTACATTGATGTGGTAGAACTGACCTACCGGAAGTTTTTCATCAAACAACCAGGTTTTGCCTTTATCACGTGTGATGCCAATGCCGCCGTCGTTTCCGTCGATGATGAAATTAGGGTTTGTTGGGTGTATCCAAAAAGCATGGTGGTCTGGGTGGATGCCGTTGTAAGGAATAACCACGTCAAAGTTTTTGCCCGCATCATCACTTTTGGAAATCATCTGGTAGATGAGCCAGAGGCGGTTCTCATTTTCAGGGTCGCAAGCGATTTCCTGGAAATAGAAAGGTCTGGTGGATACGAATTCGGGATTGCTGTTCATGAGCGACCAGCTTTTGCCGCCGTCATCACTTTTATACAGACCGTTTTTGGTGGCTTCAACCAGTGCATATACCCTGTTCGGGTTGCTACGGGATATAGCCAGTCCGATGCGGCCATAATTTCCTGCAGGAAGTCCTTCTTTTTCGCCCAGCTTTTTCCAGGTCTTTCCACCATCAAAAGTCATGTAGAGACCGCTTCCGACGCCTCCGCTGCTCAGGCTCCAGGGTGTGCGGCGGTGCTGCCACATGGCCACAAAGAGTTTATTCGGGTTGGATGGATCCATGATCATATCTGCCACCCCTGAGGTATCGTTGGTGAAGAGGATTTTGCTCCAGGTTTCGCCACCGTCATTGGTTTTGAAAACGCCTCTTTCAGGATGTTCCGCGTAGGGGTTGCCAATGGCACCCGCATAAACGGTGTTGGGGTTGGATGGATCGACGATGATGCGGTGGATGTTCCGAGTCTTTTCAAGCCCCATCCTTTTCCAGGAGGCGCCACCGTCGATGGTTTTATAGATACCCTCACCCAGACTGATGGAGTTACGTGGGTTACCTTCACCCGTTCCTACCCAAACGGTAGCCGGATTGGATTGCTGTATCGCAATGGAACCGATATTGAGTATGGGTTGCTCGTCGAATACTGACTCCCAGCTGGCACCAGCATTGTTTGTTTTCCAAACGCCACCTGATGCGGCACCCAGCCAGATCTGGTTGGGGTCTGCCACCACGGCGTCGATGGTAGTGATGCGGCCACTCATGCCGGCAGGACCGATATTTCTTGGTTTCCAGGATTTTAATTGCTCTAATTTAACCTGCTGAGCCACGCTGAACAACGAAACTGACAGCATGAAAAGGAGGGAAAGACTTTTTCTCATGTTATAGTGATTCTGTGTGCTGTAAATTATGGATTAATATGTTTGTCTGAAAATTTCTTTTTGCTGAACAAAAACCTCACTCATCTGTCTAATTTTAGCAATTAATTTGGACGTAAACTTGAAACGTTTTAATTTAGTGTTTAAACATCAAAAAAAATTTTAAAAATGAAAAAGCTCGTACTTTCAGTAGCCCTCATCGTTGCGGTGTTGGGTATTCAGGCGCAGACCAAATGGAACCTCGACAAAGTTCACTCCAATGTGAAGTTCACGGTTTCTCACATGGTTGTATCAGAGGTAGAAGGTTCTTTCAAAATGTTTGAAGGAAGTCTGGTTGCTTCAAAGGCAGACCTTTCTGATGCAGTTGTAAACTTCAGTGTGGATGTAGCTTCTGTGAATACAGACAATGAGCGCAGGGATGGTCACCTGAAGAGTGATGATTTCTTCAATGCAGAGAAGTTCCCCAAGATGACCTTTGTAAGCAAGTCTATGAAGCCATTGGGCGGCAACAAGTATGCACTGACTGGTGATTTGACAATCCGTGATGTTACCAAGACTATAACTTTCGATGTTACTTATGGTGGACAGGTAAATACTGGTAAAGGTATCAAAGCCGGTTTCAAGGCAAAAGGTACAATTGACCGTCTGGCATTCGGACAAAAATTCAATCCGGCTATCGAAGCAGGTGGTGCTGTAGTTGGTAAAGAGGTAGAGATTACCATCTTTGCTGAGATGGATCAGGCTAAGTAAACAGCCGGGCATAAGGCACTAGGCATAAGGCACAAGGAAAGGCACTAGGCATAAGGCACAAGGAAAGGCACTAGGCATAAGGCACAAGGAAAGGCATTAGGCACTAGGCATAAGGCACAAGGAAAGGCACTAGGCATAAGAGATATGCTTGATTAAAATAAAGCAGGGAGCAAAGTTGGATAAAACCAATTTGCTCCCTGTTCTTTTTTTAATAGGATCCTGTCCTTCGTGCCTCCTGCCTATTCCCTCGTGCCTCTTGCCTAGTGCCTCTTGCCTTATGCCTCCTGCCTTATTTCTTCTCAAACCCCAATATCACCCCATTGATGCAGTAGCGCAGTCCGGTTGGGGGCGGACCATCATCAAAAACGTGACCCAGGTGAGCCTTGCAGCGGCCACATTGCACTTCAGTGCGTTTCATGCCAAGTGTGTTATCAGGGGTGTAGATGATGCTTTTTTTATTGACAGGTTCAAAGAAGCTGGGCCATCCGCAGCCGCTGTCGAATTTGGTGTTGCTTTGGAAAAGGGTATTGCCACATGCTGCGCAATAATAGGTTCCTTTTTCATCAAATTTCTCAAACTTGCTGGTCCAAGGACGTTCTGTTCCTTTCTGCCTGGCAATATAATACTGTTCGGGAGTCAGGATTTCTTTCCACTTTTCTTCAGGCATCTCTATTTTTTCTTCACTCTTTCTGTTGAAAGCTGGATTTGAGGCTGAGTTACTCATTTTGGGTTCTGTTTTTTTGTTTTGATCCTGAGCCTGTCCACAATGGATATTGGCCATGGCCAGGGTGATGATGATGACGCTTTTCAATTTCATGTTGATTCAGTTTACAATCCTTATAAATGTAATTATATTTGCCTAAGGATTTTGTTAAAGGAATGTATCAATTCCAACGATTCATTTCAATTTTTGAATTTTATTAATAACCAGTAAGCCAGCAATATGTTCAACCTCATTCTTTTTGGTCCTCCCGGTAGTGGTAAAGGCACTCAGTCAGAAAAACTGATTGCACAGTATGGTTT
>JBILSG010000123.1:0-6752 GCA_044372235.1 Chitinophagaceae bacterium | reverse complement strand
AAAAATATTTCAGTCCTCCAATACCTTCTGCCCTGGCCTTTTAGGTTTGCTGAAATAGATTATCATGAAAGTAATGATCAATGGTAGCAGACCTGAATTTCTGATGGAGAAGGCCTTTTCTTTCAGGAACCTGAAAGTGGTGAAAGCATGGGCGGAGCGGCCAATAAACCAGGTCAACAAACCTTACCTTTCTTTTGTGCTGAAGGGAGGAGATAAGGTGTTCACGGCTATTTCCCCGGTAGATACTTCAGGGAAATCATTTGTGCCCATCAACCTGCTCGAAAGGATTGCGCTTATGTATGCTGATCAGGATATAAAACTGGATTCTCTGCAAATCAGGCCTTATAATTTTGCTGTGCACCCTGCGCAACGTATACATGTTAAACTATCTGTTGCCTGACAGCCAACCTTTTATTTGTAATTTTCGAGCATCCCGTTTATCATGGATTTGATGGAAGCCTGCAGTGATGCGGGTTTGATGACTTTACATGCCGGGCCTAATCCGAGTAAACGCAACATGAATTCCTCATTCACAAGAACATTCAGGCTTAGTCTGATTACATCACCTTTCTGGCTCATCAGTACCTGCGAATGGTGCAAAGGTTCTAGCAGCAACAGTTTGGCTGCAGGTCCTTTTACCACCAGCTCCACTTTAACGGGCTTACCTGTGCCTTCCATAATACCTGTTGCATGTTGAAAAAATTCGCCAGAATGAAAATCCTTTTTTAGTTTTTGGGCGTCATCAGTAACGTTTAATGCAATAATCCTGTCGAGTGCAAACGTAAGGTAGTCCTGCCTCTCCTCGCTCCACCCAATCATGTACCAGCGGTTGCGGTGTTCACGCAGCAGGTAAGGGTCAAGCTGGTATGTGCTGATTTTTTTCTTGTAGATATTCTCATATTTGAACACCAATGCCCGCCTGCTGCGGATTGCTGAAAAAATCAGGTCAATCCACAATTGTCCGTTTGAAGCATTGGATGTTTCAAACTGCACAAACCTGTTCACCTCCGGTTCATCAGTATCCAGGCCCAAGGCGAAACGGGTATTGATCCGTTCAATGGCATTTCTGAAATCAGAGAAAATTGGAACCTCGCGGTATTGGAAAAGCAATTGGGCTGAAAAACGCAGGGCGTTCCATTCTTCTTCAGCCAGGCTTAGTTCAGAAATTGAAAAACCAGCTTCAGCGTAATAGTAACCTTTTTCAGTTTTGGAATAGGCGATGGGTGCGCTGAAACCCACTGGTTCAGGCTTTTTCATGATTGCTATGTCTTTTTCAATGGATGATGTGGATACATCAGTATGGAGCAACTCACTGCATCGATCTGCCATGAATTCAAGTGATGGAAACCGGTGTCTTTTGTTGTTGATACACTGGTCAATGATCCTGAACCGAATTGAAGCAGATTTGTTTTTTGGCATAGTCTATTCAAAGTTACAATAATCTCCTTCTAAAACTCCCCTTCTGCCAGGGGGGACAGGCCTGGCCAGGGGTGGTGGATTCAATTATGCTAACATTACAAATCAGTAAAGAATGCTTTTGAAGAATCGTGAATTGCGTAAATTTAGGCTATGGAAAAGACAATCACCTGGGGCATCATTGGATGTGGCAATGTTACGGAAATGAAAAGCGGACCAGCATTCAACAAGGTTCCGGGTTCACGTCTGCATGCGGTAATGCGCAGGGATGCCGCATTGGCTGAAGATTATGCAAAACGGCATCAGGTTCCGGTTTGGTACAGTGATGCTGCAGCTTTGATTAATGATCCTGAAATCAATGCTGTTTATATTGCTACGCCTCCGAAATTTCACGAGGAGTATACACTTGCTGCACTTGAAAAGGGTAAAATGGTGTATGTTGAAAAACCTGTTTCACTGAACGTAGCCTCCGTGGAGCGCATGGCAGAAGCCTGTAACCGCTTGGGTGGAAAAGTTGTGGTTGCTCACTACCGCAGGGCTTTGCCCATGTTCAATGAAATTGCTGCACTGGTCAGGAGCAACCGGGTTGGCAGGATTAAGCTTATCAAACTGGCCATGTTTAAACCTGATGACCACGTTACTGCAGCGCAGCATGCCAGCAACTGGCGGGTGCAACCAGAATTTGCCGGTGGTGGCTACTTTTACGACCTCGCACCGCATCAGCTTGATATCATCCAGTATATTTTTGGAATGCCTGTGCTTTCAGCAGGTTTATCTGCCAATCAGGCTGGCTTTTACCCTGCAGAAGATGCGGTTGTCTGTCAGTTTCAGCTTCCGGGGGACATTCATTTTCAGGGCAGCTGGAATTTCAGCATGCCGGCTATCCTGCGTGAGGATAGTTGTCAGCTTATCGGAGAAAATGGCTATATCCAGTTTCCTTTTTTTGGCAATGAAGTACGTGTGGTTACGGATGCGGGTGCAGGTTTACTTTCCTTCGAGCATCCCCGCCATATCCAGCAACCAATGATTACCCGTGTAGTTGACTACTTCCTCGGCAAAGCCGAAAATCCCTGCTCACTGGAAGAAGCGATGGTAAGTCTTCAGGTGATGGAGCAGGCTGTAAATGGTTAATAATCAGTTGAATAGATTTGTTAAAGTGGCAAAAAAGCAGTATATTCTTACCTGGTAGTTTATTATCTTAATTTTAATGAAATTTTTCGCATGAGGCTATTTCTGATTATCCTGCTTGCACTTCCGGCTTTTCTTTCCGCACAAATCAATCCTGCTGCTGTAACAATTGCACGAGACAGCTTTGGTGTTCCGCATATTTTTGCAAAGACAGATCCTGAAGTGTCTTACGGATTAGCTTGGGCACATGCAGAAGATGATTTCAACAGCCTGCAAAGGGTTGCTCTGCCTGCCAAAGCCCTGATGGGCAGGGTTTATGGTATGGATGGCGTGGCAGGAGACTATGCCTTTGCGCTGTTTCGTTGCCGGGAAATCACTGAGGAAAAATGGCATACCCTTTCGCCTGAATTCATCAGGCTTATAACCGGGTATGTACAGGGTCTCAACGATTATGCTGCCAAACATCCGGAGGAAGTATTGCACAAAGACCTCTTCCCACTTACCCTGAAGGATTATATCGCCTCTTCCGTGCTGGCCCTGACAGTCTTCAATGGGGGCGACAGGGCACTGGCTGCCATCTATGGAAATAAAGTTAGTCCGGTTATTGATTACGATAAAAAAGGCTCCAATGCGATTGCCATCCATCCTTCCAAAACAACATCAGGGGAGGCATTTCTGGCAATTAATGCCCATCAGCCCAATGAAGGCCCGGAAGCTTTCTATGAAGCCCATGTGAGCAGTGAGGAAGGTTGGAATGCTTTAGGCGGACTCCTTGCGGGTGGTCCGTGTATCCTGCATGGTGTGAATGAACACCTAGGCTGGGCGCATACAGTGAACTACTGCGACCGTGTGGATGTTTTTCAGTTGCAGATGAATCCCAAAAATAACGACCAGTATTTGTTTGACGGCGCATGGGTGGAGTTGGAAAAAAAGAAGGTCAGGTTGCAGATTAAGGGTGTTCCTATACCGGTTAGCAGGGATCTCTTCTGGAGTAAATACGGGGCCACCATGAAAAATGATCAGGGTGTATTTGCCATCCGCTTAGGTGCAAATATGGAAATCAGGGCCCTGGAGCAGTGGTATAAAATGAACAAGGCGAAGAACTTTACCCAGTTTTACGAGGCCATCAGTATGCAGGGCTTATCCATGTTCAACATCATGTATGCTGACCGTTACGATACCATCTTTTACATCAACAATGCGCTGATGCCGGTCCGTAATCCATCCCCGCAGTACAACTGGCGTAAAACTGTTCAAGGCAATACGTCAGCCACGCTCTGGACAAGCTTCAGAGGGATCAAAGAATTACCGCAATATGTTAATCCGGGTAGTGGCTACCTCTACAACACGAATCATTCATCCTTTTCTGCAACCTCTCCGGCTTACAACCTGAAACAAGGAAGTTTTCCTCCTCAGGATAGCTGGGATAGCAACCAGAATAACAGAAGCATGCGCTTTCAGGAGCTGATGCCGGAAGGGAAAATCGACTTCAATACTTTTTACAAGATCAAATTTGACAGGCAGTTACCGGCACAACTGCACTATCTCTACGGCGTTGATACTTTGTTTCTCATGAAGCCGGCAGATTATCCAGCTTTTGATACACTCTTGGGTAACCTGCAGGGGTGGGACAAGAGGGGCGATGCTGACAGCAAGGGAGCGGGAGCTTTTTTGATGGTTTATGAAGTTGTGAGTGCTGCTTACCGAGGGAAAGACCCGCAGACGCTGACAAGGAAGGAATGTGAACAGGTATTGGAAAAGGTGAAACAAACCATGATCAAAAATTACGGCAGCTCAGATCTCAGACTTGGAGATATGCAGAAGCTTGTTCGGGGAGAAAAATCATTGCCAGCTCCCGGTTTGCCTGATCTCCTGGCTCCGGAATGGGGTATAGCACAGAAAGACCTCACAAGAAAAATAACAGGTGGTGATGCCTATGTGGCGATGGTTCGCTTTCCGAAAAACGGACTGCCTGTCATAGAAACTGTAAATACGTATGGCGCTTCATCAAAGCCTGGGAGTCCGCATTTTGATGACCAGGTGCCTTTGTTCCTGAACCAGCAAACAAAACCCATGACGCTGGACAAGGTAAAGGTTCTGGCAACTGCCAAAAGGGTCTATCATCCGGGAGAATAAGGCTTTTGTTGTATCATTCTACAACAATCATAGGGCCAAAACGGCTGTATTTTTTCAGGGATTGTCCATTTTGCCAGACATCGGAAACATCTCCGTTTAGGCAGAGGGCCTGTGTACAGCCTTTTTCCAGAAAATGTCTGGCAAAAAAGCGTAATTCCATATCCAGACAGGCAAAATAAACGTTCCCGTCCGGCAAGATTCCCACTCCGCTGTGCATTCGGTGCCGCCCCCCGGGAAGCGCAGGGTTAATCCGACCGTTGATAACCAGCATGGGGCTTGACTGTGTGGCGTACACCACATCTTTTTGTATGAATTTGCCTCTCAATGGCTTGATGAATGCTCCCTGTCTGGTGAGGTAGAAAACACCCATAGGCATGATTTCCAGGTTGATTTTGGGATTGAGAATTTCTTTAACGGGACTGAGTTTTTTACCATTTTCGATGTACAAACCTTCAGGTTTGTAATCATGTGTAAAATGACCACCATTGATGATAAACTTAGCTTCCGGATGTTCTTTTCTCAGCCTGTCAAAAGTCATGAAAGGCACACCTGTACTGTCTTTCCAGTACATCCTGATTCGGTTTGCAGAAAAAACCTGGGCCTCGGTTTGGAGGAGAAAAAAGCTCAGTACCCAGACCAGCAGCAACCTCATACAGTGAAAGTATGAGGGAGAAGAATTATGCAGATTGGATGAAGTTAAGATGGCTTTCATAGTGTATAGAGGGTTTTAATGGATGGAATGGTTACCAGCGAACAGATTGGAACTTCCAGCCTGGTATGACTTTCTGCATTTCAATTTCATCATCACGTTTTTTCAGTCCGCATGCCAGGTAGTTCTGATGCAGTTTGTTTAGTGCCTGCCTGTCCAGCTCAACCCCCAATCCCGGTTCAGATGGAACCTGTACTGCACCATCTTCAAATCTGAATCTGCCTTGGGTGATGATTTCATCAGACTGCCAGGGATAGTGTGTGTCCAGTGCATAATCCATTGAAGGCAGTGCCGCACCCAAGTGAACCATAGCTGCCAGGGAAATGCCAAGATGGCTGTTGGAATGCATGGACAATCCCCTTTTAAAGGTACTACAGATGCCAGCCAGGGTCATGGATGCACGGAGTCCGCCCCAGAAATGATGGTCGCTGAGGATGATGTCTTCAGAACCCAATGTAATACTGGAGGGGATTTCATCAAATGATGTGGTACACATATTGGTGGCCAGTGGGGTTTTGAGGGCTTTTCTGACAATTGCCATATTCTCCTGCCCCCTCACAGGGTCTTCCAGGTACTCGAGATAAGGTGCCATCTCCTTGCCATACTGAATAGCCGTATCAACAGTCCACAAAGCATTGGGGTCTATCCGCAACGGAACGTTCGGACCAAAAGCATCATGCAGTGCAATGATGGCATCCACTTCCTGCCGGGGTTCAAAAACGCCTCCTTTCAGTTTAATGCTCTGAAACCCGAAAGCTTTACACATGGCTTTGGCCTGTGCCACAATGCCTTCAGGATCCAACGCACTTTCCTGCCTCGCTGCTGCCCAGCCCGTTGCTTGATCGTCTCTTCCAAATTCAAGCTCACCACCTGCTCCTGCATATTTGTAGAAAAGGTAAGCAGAAAAAGGGACGGCATCGCGCATCTTACCTCCAAGCAGGTCAACGATAGGTTTATGGGTAACCTTACCAATGATATCCATGCAGGCCACTTCCACAGCACTGAAGATGTGAACCAGTTTCCGCTGATCCCAGGGAGCCAGTCCACGGTCTGCGGAGCTGTCTGTTCCGAATCTTTCTATGAGTAATCTTCTGATCTTGTTAAGTTGAAAAACATCTTGCCCCATCAGCAGGTCTCTCGAGGATTCGAGGGCTGCATCCACATCGGCATTGCCAGGTATTTCACTGATGCCTGAAATACCATCTTCCGTAACAAGTTCAAGAATAGTTCTTAGCGCGTAGGGGGCATGAAGTCCGGCTGCATTCAGTAATGGCGGATCAGTCACTGCAATGGGGGTGATGCATATCTCCCTGATACGAGGACCTTTTTTTGATAGCATGACGATCTGTTGAAACGTAAAATT
>JBILSG010000122.1:0-6754 GCA_044372235.1 Chitinophagaceae bacterium | reverse complement strand
TTTATAGACATATAGGAGAGACAATGCTTATGTTTGGTTATTTTTTTGGTAAACCAAGTGAGGTTCAAAATACTACCCTAGGGAAGCAAGATGTGGGACAGGGAAATAATTATGAGGAAAGCAAAAAATTAATTGACGACGGATTTAAAATGCTAGAAGATATTATAGAAACAACTCCTACTTCGGGGTGGTCAGATATAATAGAAACACCTTTTTTTGGGGCTGTATCAAAAGCGAGGCTATTTTCCCATATTCTATATCACAATTCATATCACACTGGTCAAATAGCCCTTGCGATAAAAAGAGGTGTTTAAATTATTTTACACATAACGTTCTTGATAGTCATATACTCAATCATCGCATTATAGTTGCATCTTTCGTCAGTTAGGTTAGCACAGAAGAAAAGCCTTGCATTTTGCAGGGCTTTTTTATTACCTATCATTGAGTTATGCTAGTTGCATCGTTATATTTTTCAAGACGAGGTTTTTTTGAAAAGATTCAACTCATTATCTCTTTCTTCGTCTTACCATCAACTTTCTGATAAAAGGAGGCATAGGTATTTCTTTTGACAATTTGTACTAAATTTGAATAGTGTGCTTCGTATTAATTTTTGTGGTGAAAATCCGAATACGCCAAGTTCCAAAACGTTATCGGCATCCCTAACAGACATATCATTTAAATGACAATACAAAAAGAAATAAAAACGAATTGTGATGTTCCTGCACTTTGGCAAGAGCATAAAAACGAGTTAAGAAACTTCATTTTAAAAAGAGTGAAAGATCAAGACTTGACAAATGATATTTTGCAAGATGTTTTAATGAAGGTTTACAATTTTTGTATTTCAAAATCAGGTGTTAGAAATATTAGAAGTTGGCTTTTTCAAATTGCACAAAATACCATAACCGATCATTATCGAAATCAATCAAAATTCACCAACTTAGATAATCTCACTGAAATAGAATACGAAGACCAAAATTTAGCTTTTAGCGAAGCCACAAACTACATCTTGCCAATGCTTGAATTCTTGCCCAAAGAATATGCAGTCCCTTTAAAATTTTCAGACATTGATAATATGAAACAGGCGGACATTGCCCAAAAACTAAACCTAAGTTTATCAGCCACAAAATCAAGAATACGAAGAGCAAGACAATTGCTAAATGCCGAATTTATTACTTGTTGCCATTTTAAAACGGACAAACAAGGCAACCTAATTTCCTTTGAAATTAAAGACAGTTGCGAGCCATTGCAAAAAATTAAAAAAGATTTACAAATATAATTTGCATCTTTTTTATACCCCCTACGTCTTGATTATGGATTTAAAATTATTCATAATTAATAAGTAGAAAAATGAAAAGATTTCACGTTCACGTAAGAGTGAAAAACCTTGACGAAAGCATTGAGTTTTACAACGCTTTATTTAATACACAGCCAACAGTAGTTAAAGAAGACTATGCAAAATGGATGTTAGATGACCCAAGAATTAACTATGCTATTTCAACAGGACACAGCGAAAATGGCATTGAACATTTAGGTCTGCAATCGGAAAGTGAAACTGAACTGCACGAGACTTTTGCCAACATGCAAAAAGCAAAAGGAACTATTAGACAAGAAGGAGAATGTACTTGTTGCTATTCTAAATCTCAGAAGAGTTGGATAACTGACCCACAAGGGGTGGATTGGGAAGCATTCTACACCCACGGTACAGCAACAGTTTATGGAGAAGGCATCAATGCAAGACCAGCCCCTGAAGTCATGGAACAATGGACAGGTAATGATGGTAAAAATGCGGTATTGGGCAAAACGAATGAATGACAATCAAATAATTTCATCTACTAATGAGTTTAGGAGCTATCCCGAGTACTCGGGATAGCTTTTTCTTTGTCTATAAATGAGTTAAAGATGTTGCATTTTGACGTACAATAGTTAACTTAAACATAGAATTGAAATATTTTCTTTTAATTCTATTTATGTTAACAATGATTGATTCAGCAAATGTTTACCCTTCCATCACTAATAAGATCATCAATTTTTTGGAATAAACCTTAATTTTAAATATGATGGAAGTTGACAAGTTATTTTGTCTTCATACATTATTTTCAAGACATACAATTTTTACGATTAAAATCATGAATATCCTGAAGGTTTTTATAATTGTTTTGGTCATCACTTGTTCTTTTTTTATACAAGCCTGCGCGACAGAGCATGTTCCTGAATTTAAGAAAGTAACACTAACCACGTCCTTTATTTCTGAAGGCGTATGTGTGGGTGATGTCAATCATGATGGTCAAAAAGATGTCATGGCCGGGGCATTTTGGTTTGAAGCACCTAACTGGAAAAAACATGTCATCAGTAATGATGATATTCGATATGATAAATCATTAAACGTATTCCCTAAAGATCATGTATTTAAGGTGGAGGAGGGATACTCAAATTCATTTTTAAATTTTTCTCAAGATGTCAACCATGATGGTTGGGTTGATTTAATAAAAGTAGGATTGCCAGGAGAAGCTGTTTACTGGTTTGAAAATCCAAAAAACAAGCCGATTCTTTGGGAAAGACATTTTTTATATGCTTCTATTGGAAATGAATCACCTTTATTTGAAGATGTAAATGGCGATGGTTTAAATGACATAATAGGCAATGATTCCAAATCAAAACAAATGATCTGGTTAGAAGCGCCGCGATCTAAACAAGACTCCACATGGAAAGCTCATGTGATTTCATCTAATCCCAACTTGGGAACGCATAAATATACACACGGCTTAGGGTTTGGAGATATGAATGGAGATGGTAGAAAAGATATTATTATCAAAGAGGGATGGTGGGAGTGCCCGGCGGATGTGATGGCCAGCGAATGGACATTTCATCCCTTAACATTAAAATTTGATAGTGCTCACATTATGGTCTTGGACTTAAATGGTGACGGTTTAGTTGACTTGCTCAATTCCTCTGCCCATGATTATGGTATTTGGTGGCATCTCCGAACCTCCATTGGGGTTGAAACACAATTGATTCAGAAAGATTTGTCGCAAACACATGCCATGGCCATGGCAGATTTCAATGGAGATATGCATCCTGATTTTGTAGTAGGTAAAAGATTCATGGCTCATAATGGAAAGGATCCAGGTGAATTTGAAAAATCAATATTACGCTGGCTTGAATTTAAACCGGGTAAAAGTCCGATGTGGATTAGCCACGATATCGATGATGACTCAGGTGCTGGCATTCATATAGTTATAGAAGATATGAATAAGGACGGATTAGAAGATATAGTTATTTCGAATAAAAAAGGTGTTTTTGTTTTTTATCATTACAAAAAGAAAAAACCTTTAAATTGATATTACATTTTGTTTAAAAAAGATTCAATAAAATTACAAGTAATTTTTTATAGGGAAATAACTTTTACATTGGAAGAAATAAGCAAGCGTTGTAAATTTCAACAAGAATAGGAGCCCAAAGAAAAAGCCATCCCGAGTACTCGGGATGGCTTTTTCTTTGTCTAGCAGTGAGTTAGGGTTATGCATCCTTTTATTAATTTTGAATGACAATTAAACTAACGTGAAGGATAATTTTCATTTAGAAATGATAAATTAAAATTTAAATCCGAATACCATTGGTTTTCAATATTTGCAATTTGCTTTATAACTTAGCAACAAACACAAGATAAGATCAGGCCAAATGCTAAAGGAAAAATAACTATAATTGAACAATAAAATAATACCATGAAATACGTTAAGTTTCTATTTCTCCTGATTAGTTTATCCATTGCAAGTAATATAAGCGGACAAACACCTAAAATTGTTGCCGGTGTCAATGTAGATAGAATAAAATTCTTAAATAAATATGTTCAATCTGAAATAGACAATGGAAATATCCCAGGAGCGGTAACAATGATTATCCGTAATGGGACTGTAGTGCATCAAGGTGCTTTGGGATATAAAAATGTAGCTACAAAAACACCTATGACAATCAACGACTTGTTTTACATTCAGTCGATGACTAAGCCCATTATTTCCACGGCGTTTATGATGTTATATGAAGAAGGGCATTTTAAATTAGACGATCCGGTCTCCAAATACTTACCAGAGTTTAAAAATCTGCGTGTAGTGAGAAGTGTAAATGATGGGCCAGATGCGCCCACAGATAGCCTAAAGTCTGAAATAACCATCACACAATTATTAAGCCATACAGGTGGATTAACTCATGGATTAAACCTAAATCCGGTCGATCTCCGTTTCAGAAGGGGTTATTTCAGACCAGAAATAAAAACAATTCAAGAGCGTGTTGCTAATATCACCAAATTCCCTTTGTTAGCGCAACCGGGTACATCATGGAACTACAGTGCCGGTCCTGATGTGCTTTGCGTATTAATCGAAAAGTTTTCAGGAATGAGCGTGAATGAATTTCTGAAGTCAAGAATCTTTGACCCTTTGGGAATGAAAAACACAGGCTATAACGTACCCAAAACAGAGCAATCCAAAATAGTAGCAGTGCATACAAAGGGTAAAAATGGATCAATATCAGTAGCGGGTTTTCAACCACCATTTGAAAATGTAACAGTATGGAGTGGTGTAAATGGTTTGTTCTCTACTGCCGCAGATTATGCTACATTTTGCCAAATGATGATGGCTGGCGGAACATTCAAAGGCAAGCAATATTTGAGTCGCAAGACAATAGAATTAATGACTTCCAATCACTCGGGAGACTTATTTGCTGATCCGGGTACAGAATGGGGACTGGGATTTGCAGTAGTGACAGATGGACCAGCGACAAAAACAGCAGCGTCGAAAGGTTTATTTTATTGGGGAGGTGCGAATAATACACACTTTTTTATCGATCCTAAAGAAAAACTCATTGCCTTGTTTATGACCCAGGAAAGTAATTTTACGTGGGATTATCACAATAAATTACGTCAGATGGTTTACCAGACAATTGCAGATTGATTGAAACCATACATCATAAAACCCCGGAGACCAAAGGTTATTAGATTATACAATTGCTCTTTTAAAATAGTTTATTCCTGATGACATCCATAGATTCATTCAAAGATTCACTAAAAAACAACACGCCTGATCCATCATATTCACCCATGCTGACAAGCTTGTGGTATGATGCGTATTTACACCGCAAGGAAGGTGATTTATGGAATGCCGATTACTGGTATGCCAAAGCAAATAAAACCAGACCCAATATTTCGCTGGAGGAGGAATGGGAATCTTTGGTGGAAGCATTTAACGCTAAATATTGATCCATTAATGGTATAACCTGATTACTTTTATTGAATGAAGAGAAAAGTGATAATCATTGGTGGTGGACTATCCGGCTTGTTATTAGCCTATCTGCTTGAAAAAAAAGGTTACGAAGTCAAAATATTGGAAGCTTCAAACAGATTGGGTGGCAGAATCCAAACTATATCCGGAAATTTAGGAACGCCGCTGGAATTAGGTGCTACATGGTTTTCAGATTTGCACATTAATCTGTTGGATCTTCTTGAGGAATTGGACATAAAAAAATATCCTCAGCACACCAGGGGAACAACTTTATTTCAAACAAAATCTTTTGAACCTCCTCAACTTTTCTCAATCCCTGAAGCTGAACAACCTTCATACCGCATTGTTGGTGGTACGCAAATACTCATTGAGGCTATTAAAGGAAAATTAAAAAGTACAAGCATCAATTTAAATTCAAAAGTAACCAGCATATCAATTAGCAATAATGATACCCTTTCTGTGAATGCCGGAGAGCTTACTGAGCAATGCGATCAGGCAGTAATTTGCATTCCGCCACAATTGGCTTCTTCCATTAACTTACCAACGCAGGTTCCGGGTGAACTGCTAAAGCTTCTGCCAACAGTTCAAACTTGGATGGCTGGAGCAATTAAGTTTGTGCTGGAGTACGAAAGGCCATTCTGGCGAGAGAATGGTTACTCGGGAATGCTCTTCAGCCATGCAGACATCATAACTGAAATGTATGACCATACCAACTTTGAAGAGAATAAATTTGGTTTCACAGGATTTTTGAATGGTGGCTCCGCTGGATTCAGTCAGGAAGTTCGAAAGTCGAATGTATTGAGACATTTAAGTGGGTTACTTGGAAATGAAGCACTAACGCCTAGTGCTTATTCAGACAAAGTATGGAATGACGATTATGTAGTTCATGGCAATCAAGTAATTGAACGTCCGCATCAAAACAATGGTCACCCATATCTTCATGAGGCCTACTTGGGAGGAAAACTCTATTTCTGTGGAACTGAAACATCAAACGAATTCGCTGGTTATATGGAAGGAGCAGTTAAGTCGGCAATTCGGATAGCTGAAAATTTTTGATGAAAACCATGAATATAAAAACACTCATCCTGGCACTATTTATGCCTGCAGTTATTGCGGCACAATCCGCCAAGCCCAATATCATTTTCATTCTCACAGACGACCAGCGCTGGGATGCCATGGGCATTGCAGGTAATCCTATCATACAGACACCTGAAATGAATGCATTGGCATTGTCTGGTACTTACTTTAAAAACGCATTCTCTACAACGCCCATCTGTGCTGCCAGCAGGGCATCCATTTTAACAGGTATGCATGAACGCACGCATGGATATACCTTTCAAAAACCAAGGCTGAAACAACCTTATGCAGACCTCATCTACCCCAGCCTTTTGAAACAAAATGATTACCATGTTGGGTTCTTTGGGAAACTGGGCGTCATCATTGACAGTGCAGCAAGCTATTTTCACCAAAGTGATTTTTACGAC
>JBILSG010000121.1:0-6762 GCA_044372235.1 Chitinophagaceae bacterium | reverse complement strand
TCAATTTCAGCTAAAAAGCCAGCATATTGCGCTGCTGTAAATGACTTGTTGTATGCTTCCCTTATAGACTTGATCATGGCAGTTGAATTCAGGATAAGCTATAAGGGTAATTGATTTTTGCAATTGATTGCAAGATAAAATTAGGTAAAACCTGATTGTGTGTTAACCTGATTTTATCAGGATCATTCAGGTGATCAATCATAGATTGCCACTTTTCAAATCCATGATTGTCTATTATATTTCTTTTTTTCTCCTCTTGCTGAAGATACATGCTCATGCCCTGGGGGTCAGCTTCAGGATGAAACTGTGTGCCAATCATCCATGGATTGAATCTAACAGCCATAACAGCACGCTCCAGTTGAATATGTGGCCTTTCTTTTTCCAAACAAAGTAATTCTCCGCCAATTTCTTCCAGCCTATGGGCATCTGGCTGTATAACCTGAAAATCCCTGCTGTCAACCCCATAGAAAGGGTCTTCCAAGCCTTGAAATACCGGGTCTCTTTCAGTTGCATTGATCCAATGGATTGGGAATACGCCAAAAGATGTGGATTTTCGTTTAGTAACCTGTCCGATTTCAAAGTACCTGCATGCCAGTTGAAAAGAATGACAGATGAAAAAGACAAACTTTTTATTGATCTGTTCAGCATCCTCATTCCATTGAACTACTTTTTCTAACCAGTTGAAATAGGCGTTATCCCACGCTTCACCCATGCTGTCTATGGGACTTCCAGGGCCTCCAGATGAAATATAAAGATCATATTGCATGCCTGGAATTTCGATGGAATTTCTCACATCAAATTCATCCCATGACATGGCAATACCATGTTTATTTTGAATGTCTTTTAAAATTTCCCGAATACATCTCATGCCTTCGTTGGCATGGCCGGCATATAAGTCGAGAATAGCAATCTTGATTGTACCCATTCATCGCAAAATTAAGCTAAAACGAGTCAAGAAATTTCGATTCAATCATCGACATTACTGACTGATAGTTTTTATTTTCTGCATAATGTTTAATCTGGCGGTCGGCGCCTGTTCCATTTTCGAGTATTTTGTGAATTACTTTTAAGGCCTCTCTGCACCCCAATTCATCCACAACATCATCAATAAAATCAAGTAATTCAAGAATGAGTGATCTGGTATTAACTTCCTGTTCTTTACCAAAATCAATCAATTTATCATCAATCCCATACCGCGACGCCCGCCACTTATTTTCATTGATTAAAGTTCTTGGGTAAATCATGAAGTTCAAATTTGCAGCTCTCAGCTTATACAATTTGACACAGATACACTGAAAAAGTGCTGCCAATCCAATAGTCTCATCAACAGTCAGGGGTACATCGCAAATGCGGAATTCAACCGTGCCATAAAATGGATGAACGCGAAGGTCCCACCAGATTTTTTTAGCATTGTCAATGCAATTGGTTTTTATCAGCAAATTGACATAATTCTCATAAGCACTGTAACTATCAAAATATTCCGGGATACCTGTTCTGGGAAATTTATCAAATACTTTGGTTCTGTATGATTTGAAACCCGTATCCCGTCCTTCCCAAAATGGAGAATTTGTGCTGAGCGCAAAAACATGGGGCAGAAAATACCTGGCAGAATTGGCAATATGTATAGCCATCTCACGAGATGGCATCCCTACATGCACATGCAATCCAAAAATCAAATTAGAGCGGGCAGCATCCTGCATTTCATTGACAATCTCCTTGTACCTGATGTTATCTGTGATAAGTTGTTTACGCCAAGTGCTGAATGGGTGGGTTCCGGCTGCACCTACCCCATAGCCGAGACTATTGGCGATTTCGTGAATTGTTTTTCTCAGATTGTAGATATCTTTTCTGGCTTCTTCAACTGATGAGCAAATATCTGTTCCGACCTCCACAACTGCCTGATGCATTTCGGCCTTAACCTTTTCGTGGATGATTTTTTGCCCTTCCGCTACAATTTTCTGTTCATGGCTGACCAATTCCTTTGATACAGGATCGATCACCATGTATTCCTCTTCAATGCCTATAGTAAACGTTTCTAATTTGATCATAACGTTATGGTGTTTTCAGGATGTAAGTGATTGTCCGGATATGCTCCTGCTGATGTATTCACCCCAGCTGAGGTTGTCTGAACCATCATTCAAGCTGAGGGCTGTTTCAATCGCATAGTTTGCAGCAGTTTCAACCACCCATTCAAAGTTTTCGGCTCCTACACTTTGTAGATCTGCATCCGGGGCGGGATTGCAGAAGTCGATGGCATAGGGAACGCCATCTTTCACAGCAAGTTCTACCGTATTGAAATCGTACCCCAGAAAGTTATTAATCTTTAATACGATATCTTCCATTCGTTTTAATAATTCAGCTGAGGGCTGAAAAGCAGCTACATACCTCAGGTGGTGTGGATTTCTAGGCTCATAGGGCATGATTCGCACATGTTTTCTCCCAATACAATAGCACCTGTAATACTCTTCGAAAACAATTTCCTCCTGAAGGAGCATAACAAGCTGACCTGTTTCAGCATGTTTTTCAAAGAAATCATCAATGCTGTTTAAGCGGTAAACATTTTTCCAGCCGCCACCGGCAAAAGGCTTCATATATGCGGGGAAGCCAACATAATCAAACATCCCTTTCCAATCCAGCGGATAGGAAAGATTGGCAAATGACTCTGATGAAGTATCATCAGGAAGCTCCCTGGATGGAAGGATAACGGTCTTAGGCACTGGAACACCTATTTTTGTGGCAAGGGCATTGTTGAAGAACTTCTCGTCAGCACTCCACCAGAATGGGTTATTGATAACAGCAGTTCCACTGATTGCAGCATTTTTAAGGTATGCCCGGTAAAACGGGACATCCTGAGATATTCTATCTATGATCACATCATAACCGCAGGCTTCACCCTGTTTAACTTTTTCGATTTTAACCTGTTCCGCATGTATGCCGGCTATCTTTTTTTCATTAACCCGCTTAACAAAAGCTTCAGGAAATGATCTTTCTTTGCCATGAAGGATACCAATAACTTTGGCCATGAGGTGAAATTTAGGTAATGAACTCTTTTTCAGGTTGTTGCAACAATTCCTACCGAATTTAAGCATTCATTGTCAAATTAAAAAAATAGGATTCTGCCTGGTTCCTTCAAAATTTTGATATTTTCACAAACTCATGAATTTCTCCCTGCAAACATCATATATCAATTCCGTTTTTCTTAATAGAACAGTTAGGGTTGATGTACTGGCGCCTGTAAAGAATCAAAGTGACATAAGCAGGGAACTTTTATTGATACAAGACGGACAGGATCTTGAAAAAATGAGGTTTTCTTCCCTTTTAAGAAATAATGCTGCTGCCGGGGAAAGATTCATTTGTGTTGGGGTGCATGCAGGGATAGATAGGATTCAGGAATATGGGGTTGCAGGAATGCCCGATTACATGCAAAGGGGTTCAAAAGCCGGTTTGTATACTCAGTTTATTATGCATGAAGTGTTGCCACTGGTAAAGCTGCAAACCGGATATAGCACATTCACAAAGTACCATTCTCTTGGGTTTTCATTGGGAGGACTCATGTCTATTGATATGGGGTTGAGTCATCCTACTTTGTTTAATTCTGCAGCGGCATTCAGCGGTGCTTTCTGGTGGCGTTCACGAGATATCAAAGATGGCTATGACGATGAGCGAGACAGAATTTTACATGCCAAGGTAAGAACATTAAAGGCTAACAAAACTCAACGTTTCTTTTTTCAGGCTGGAAAACTAGATGAAACAGCAGACAGGAATGGTAATGGTGTCATTGATGCCATTGACGACACGCTTGATTTGATAAAAGAACTGAAGTCAGCAGGGTTTTCTGAAAAACAAATCAATTACCTTGAAGTAGAAGATGGTGCGCATAATGTTGCAACCTGGGGTCGCGTTATCCCTGCCTACCTTGATTGGCTGCTCCAGTTGCACTGAGAGGGTGTTTAGATAACCAGATGAAATGAAGGTTCTGATATAAAAAAAGCTGCCTGCTTTTCAGCAGACAGCTTCCTGAATAATTTATCTGAAATTATTTAACTGAAAAAGATACTGCAAGGTTCTCCCAAAGGATGTTAACCTTACCACCCGATACTTCATATTTCAATACTTCGTTGAATGCAGCTGATGCACCTGGTTTTACTTTGACACGCAATACGTCTTCTTCCTGTTTGTAACTGTATGCACCCCACTGCTTTGGATTTTTGTTGATGATGATGGTCCACTCGTTGGCTTCAGGAATTGTGAAAAGTGCATATTTACCTTTTGCAAGCGACTGACCTTCGATCTTTACATCAGCATCAATTTCGATGGTAGTTGCATCATTTGCACCAGTACGCCATACTTTTCCGTAGGGAACAAGCTCGCCCCAAACTTTACGGCCTTTAATTGAAGGAGCACCGTAGTTGATGGTTATGTTTGCATTGCCCGCCTTACCTGTGGCTGTCATAGCCGGACTAGGTTTTGCATTCTGTGCACATGCTGTTATACCATAAGAGGTTAATGTAAGCAGCATTACGATGTTGAGGAGTCTTTTCATGATTTTTCTTTTTAAAACGTATGAATGGTGAATTTGTTTCATTTTTGGGTGAGTGCCCGTTTATAAAGCTGGATGGTATTTTCCAATCCCAAATATAAGGCATCACAGATTAATGCATGTCCTATGCTTACTTCATCCAGCGCAGAAATACTTTTTGCCAGAAAACCAAGGTTGTGCAAGTCCAGGTCATGACCTGCATTGATACCGAGTCCGCACTGTTTAGCTAACTGAGCTGCTATCCTGTAAGGTTCAACAGCCTGTTCCCTGTTTTGATGAAAATTTTTAGCGTATGATTCAGTATACAACTCTATTCTATCCGCACCAGTATCGGCTGCTCCTTCAATCATCTTTGGATCAGGGTCACAAAAAATACTTGTTCTTATGCCAGCAGATTTAAATTGTGAAATCATGTCTTGCAGATATGCCTTATGCTTGATTGTATCCCAGCCATGGTCTGAAGTTAACTGGCCTTCTGTATCAGGTACAAGGGTTACCTGATCGGGTTTTACTTCCAGGACAAGCTTTACAAATTTATCTTCCCTGCAATTTCCTTCAATGTTGAATTCAGTGTTAATGACCTTTTTTAAGGCAACGACATCAGTGTAGCGGATATGCCGCTCATCCGGCCTGGGGTGTACGGTTATCCCTTCAGCACCAAAACGTTCCGCATCCAGGGCAACCTGTATGAGATCGGGATTGTTTCCGCCTCTGCTGTTGCGCAGGGTGGCGATTTTATTGATATTGACGGAGAGTCTTGTCATAACACCTCATAGTTGAATTGTAAAATTAAGGTTATTTAATACACTCAATAAAAAACCCGACCAATTGGAGTAGGTCGGGTTTGAAAATTGATTTTCTGGATTAATAACGGTAGTGTTCAGCTTTGAACGGACCACTCTGCGGAATTCCGAGGTATTCAGCTTGTTCCGTGGTGAGTTCATCCAATACAACGCCAATCTTGGACAAATGCAGCATGGCTACTTTTTCATCCAGGTGCTTTGGAAGCACGTAAACGTTCTTATCGTATTTGCTGTGGTTAGTCCACAATTCAATCTGAGCCAGTGTCTGGTTTGTAAATGAATTACTCATTACAAAGCTTGGATGACCGGTGGCACAACCGAGGTTTACCAGCCTTCCTTCAGCCAGGAGGATGATATCCTTACCGTCCACATTGTAGATATCCACCTGTGGTTTTACAGTATCCTTGGTGTCTCCGTAATTGGTATTCAACCAGGCAACATCAATCTCAATATCGAAGTGACCGATATTGCACACAATGGCCTTGTCTTTCATCAGCTTGAAGTGAGTGCCCGTAATCAGATCACGACAACCGGATGCAGTTACAACAATATCAGCTTCTTTGACAGCATCAATCATTTTTTTCACTTCAAAACCATCCATTGCAGCCTGCAAAGCACAAATAGGATCAATCTCAGTTACGATAACCCTACAGCCTGCACCAGCCAGTGAAGCTGCTGAACCCTTACCTACGTCTCCGTAACCTCCAACTACTGCTACCTTACCGGCAAGCATAACGTCAGTAGCACGGCGGATGGCATCAACAAGAGATTCCTTACAGCCATATTTATTGTCAAATTTAGACTTGGTAACGGAGTCGTTTACGTTGATGGCAGGCATTGGCAATGTACCTTTGGCTACACGCTCGTACAACCTGTGAACACCCGTAGTGGTCTCTTCAGAAATACCTTTTACATGCGGTACAAGTTCAGGGTATATATCCAGCACCATGTTGGTCAGGTCTCCTCCATCATCCAAAATCATGTTCAGCGGACGATCTTCTCCGCCGAAGAACAGGGTTTGCTCAATACACCAGTCGGCTTCTTCAATGCTTTGTCCCTTCCAGGCAAATACACCTATACCAGCAGCAGCAATAGCCGCAGCAGCATGATCCTGCGTTGAGAAGATGTTGCAGGAACTCCATTTTACCTCAGCTCCGAGGGCAACCAGGGTTTCTATTAATACCGCAGTCTGAATAGTCATGTGCAGGCATCCTGCAACACGTGCGCCTTTAAGAGGCTGACTAGAGCCGTACTCCTCACGAAGGGCCATCAAACCTGGCATTTCTGCTTCAGCAAGCCTAATTTCTTTTCTGCCCCATTCGGCTAGTGTAATATCTTTAACTTTATACGGTAAAGCAAAATCCAATTGTGACTGGGTGTTAGTAGACATAACGTAATTAAATTTTGAGCAAAATTAAT
>JBILSG010000120.1:0-6767 GCA_044372235.1 Chitinophagaceae bacterium | reverse complement strand
GACAATCAATGGCGGAGAACTCACCCCTACTTTGAAACTCAAACGGAAGGTGATTATGAGCAAGTATGCTGATGTGATTGAGGGGATTTATGCGTAGTGGATGAAGCCTCAAAAATAATACTGCCCGGGAGGCATCTTGAATAGCTTGTTACGCTGGTAGAGCGAATAGCGGGCCTGCTCCTCTTCGTGGGTCCTGGCCCAGAACTGATACCCATTGGGATCGGCAGCTATGCCGAAAATCCATTGGTTGTATGCTTCAAACAACCCTTCCCGTAGGAGATTGCGATGGAGCTCAAACAACTGAAACGGAAAGCGTGCTGATGATTCATCCTCAAACCAGTCGGTGATGAATCGGGTTCTGATGGCCAGCAGGTTGTCTGGTGTGATGCCGCGCAAAGCCCACTCTGTCTGATTGTTGAGGATAGACAGCACCTTGGTTTCAAAGGGTGTTGATTCCTTTACATAAAATTTCTTATTGTCACCACTCATATATACCCGCTTGTATGATTCGAGTAATAACACTTTGATTTCTGCTGTTCTGGCCGTAAAACTTTCCTGATTTACAAATATCTCACCGTAGATGATACTCCTGGCCTTGTCTGCCGTTGTGAAATAAAACTTGGCAGCATGGTAATAATTCAGGGGATAAGCAGGATCGGCCTTCAAACCGTTTTCCCATTGTGCAATGGCATCAGCAGGTTTCTCCTGCAGCCAGAACATCTCGCCATACTTGCTGTAAAGCGGACCACTCAATGGAAATTTCTTCAACCCCTTTTTATAAACCTTGTCAGCCTGCTTCCAGTCTTCCTGAATGGTATAGATATCTCCAGCAATTTGAAAAACCTGTTCGTCTGCGTCAGTCCTGTCTGTAAGTGGCAAAATCCGGGTAGCAGCCTGCTTGTAGTCGCCTGCAAGGTAAAGGGTATTGGCAATATCCTTCAGCAGGGAAAGATTCAATGGCTCCATTTCCAGGGCACGCGATAGAATCATGAGTGCATTGCCAAAATCTTCCTGACGCTGGAAATTAAGTGCTGTCTCGCGCAACTGTTTGACAGAGGGCTGCTGGGCAGCAAGCTGCTGCACACTTAAGAGCAAAATAATGGCAATCAGGTGACGCATAGGAATATATTGGGACAAAAGTAAGGATGAATTTACAACTTAATCTTCAGATCAGGTGTGTCAACAATCCATCCCTGAGTTTTGGTTCAAACCAAGTGCTCTTGGGGGGCATGACATTTCCACTGTCTGCTATATCAAACAACTGCTCAATACTAACCGGATAAAAACTGAATGCCACCTTCATCTCGCCACTGTCAACCCTGCGCTCCAGTTCCTGTAAACCTCTGATGCCACCTACAAAATCTATTCTCTTGTCTGTTCGCTGATCTGCTATATCCAAAAGCTTTTCCAGAACCAGATTAGATAAAATAGTCACATCGAGCACGCCAATCGGGTCATCCGTATAAGTGCCTTCCAAGGCTGTGAGGTGATACCACTGTCCTTCCAGGTACATACCAAACTCATGCAAGGCAGGCGGATCAACTGCTTTATCTGAACTGGACACCATGAAATCATCTTGCAAAGCACTGATTAACTCTTCTGCTTCAAGTTCGTTCAAATCCTTTACCACCCTGTTATAGGGCATAATTTTCAACTCATTGGCTGGAAAAAGTGTGGTCAAAAAACTATCTGCTTCTGGTCCTGCTGCTTCACCCAGCGCTTTTCTCACCTTGGCTGCACTGGCAGCACGGTGATGTCCGTCTGCTATATAGGTATGGGGAACATCCTGCTCAAAAATAGCACTGATGGCTTCAACTTGACCAGCTTCATTTACCACCCAGATGCGGTGACTAATCCCATCGGCTGCAGTAAAATCATATACTGGTGAGTGGTTTAACTTCCACTGACTGATCAATGTATCCATAGCGGCCACATTGCGGTAAGCCAGAAATACATTGCCGGTCTGAGCACCAGTGATGCGGATGTGGTTGATGCGGTCCTGCTCTTTCTCAGGACGGGTAAACTCATGCTTCTTGATGATATCATTTTCATAATCATCTACTGATGAACAACAAACCAGTCCGGTCTGACTCCTGCCATCCATAACCAGCTCGTAAATGTAGTAACAAGGATGCTCGTCCTGAAACAACACTCCGCGACTAATCATGTCAGAGAGATTTAACCTTGCTTTCGTATAGACTGATTCATCATAAATACTCAGATCAGTGGGCATGTCTACTTCAGACTTCGTCACATGCAGGAAAGAATTGGTTGAATCTGTCACTACCTGCCTGGCCTCATCGCTGGAGAGGACATCATATGGAGGTGCCGCTATAGCTGAAGCTTGATCTGGTTGAGGTCTGAGTGCACGAAAAGGGAATATTTTTGCCATTTGCTATGTTGTTATGCGTGTTTGTTTGCGAAGTCTTTCATCAATTCAGTAATTGATTCCACACTTTCCAGTGGGAGTGCATTGTACATGGACACCCTGAATCCTCCTACACTGCGGTGGCCTTTGACACCTACCATCCCTGCTGATTTACACTCTGCAAGGAAAAGCTTTTCCAACTCTTGATCGGGCATGGTAAAAACGGCATTCATGTGACTCCTATCAGCTTCTGCAACCGGCAGGTTGAAAATGGGAAGTGATGAAACTGTTTCGTACAAGAGCGCAGATTTACGAAGGTTGATTTCCTCTATTGCCTTTACTCCACCTATGCTTTTGAGCCAGCGGAGGGTAAGGAGGCATACATAGATGGCAAACACCGGTGGCGTATTGAGCATGGAACCATTGGCCACATGCTGGCGGTAATCGAGCATTGCTGGCAATTTCGCATTCGCCGTTTCCAAAAACGACTTATCCGCAACAACCAGGTTAACACCTGCTGCACCTATATTTTTCTGCGCACCGGCATAAATGAAAGAAAATCGGTTAAAATCCATCTCCCGGCTCAGGATATCACTGCTCATGTCTGCAATCAGCGGTGCGCTGGTTTCAGGGATGGCATGCATCTGTGTACCTTCTATGGTATTGTTGGTGGTATAATGGAAATAGGCAACATCAGTTGGGATAGTGAACCCGCTGGGTATGTAACTGTAGTTCCTGTCTTTTGAGGATGCCACCACATCTACCGGTCCGAATAACTTCGCTTCTTTGACAGCCTTCGAACCCCAAACGCCTCCATCAAGGTAAGCTGCCTTTTTATCCGGGGAAAGGAAGTTCATGGGCACCTGAAAAAACTGGGTTGATGCGCCTCCATGCAGGAAGAGCACTTCCTTGTTTTCGTTAAGCAACATAAGCTCTTTGACAAGTGAAACCGCTTCATCGAGCACCGCTTCGAACAAGGGCGTACGGTGTCCGATCTCTAAAATGGATAATCCTGTTCCGTTAAAATCCAGTATCGCCCTGCTGGCTTCTTCAAAAACCGGTTTAGGGAGAATGCTCGGACCCGCATTGAAATTGTGTATCATCGGATGATGGGTTAAAAGGTGGAATGGCAGGCAGCGCCGCAAAGATACTTAAATTGGGCTGACCAGCATCCACCCAGGCAGTGTACCAAAAGGATGCCACTGCAAAAATAGCCTGTCGCATCCGGCGCTCTACCATGCCAGATAAACTGTTGTGGTATGCTGCTGCATAAGATGAGGCATACTGGCGCGTTACAACGCCATTCCGGGTTTCATACGCAAACCTTGACCCAGCAGGGAAAGCAAGGCTCAATGCCTTTTCCAGGCGCAAAACAGTATCTGCAGCGGCTGCACTTTCTCTAACCCGCTGCCAGATAAATGTGGCCGGGTCTTTTAAATAAACAGCTTTCCCGATGATGAGATCATATTCTTTTTCGGCAAAGAGTTCCGGCAGCCTGCTTTCCCAGAATCCATGGATACCATGCTGATCCGTTTTTTGTCCGTTGTGGTTGCTGCTCGCATGCAGCGGCACATGCACATCCCCGATATAGTGACCAATGTCTGCTGATATTTTGAGGATCGCATCTTTATCGGCCCCCTGAAATGCCTTAACCAACCTGCCCTTCATGACCATAATCCACCAGGGTGCAATGCCATGGGCATTCAGGCTGTCTTCGCCAAACTCAGCTTTGGCTTTTTCCCAACTGACCGGAAGGCTATCTGCTGCTGCTCCGTAGCGGTCCATATCAATATAGTGTCGAGGGGCCTCCTCTTTCACCGCATAGCGCCGCTTATCCGGATCAGTGGCATGGTCTGCCAGGAAGCGAATTTGTTTCTTGAAAAAAGGAATCATCTGGGGTGGCAAGAGAAAAACGGCGTGGTAGTTGATATGCCTATGCCCGAAAAATCCCCAGCTGACCGTAGTTGACAAAATGGGATTCTCCCCATTCATTTTATCTGGCAAACCCGAACTATTGCCCGCTCTGCTATACACTTGCTGAGAAATAATAAAAGATAGCAGCCACAAGCACTTGGCCAACCTAAAACGCCTGAAAGCTAAAACCTTTGGGTGTTGTGCACTACACCTAAAAGTCATATTCAATTCATCCAATACCACCCGATTTCCCATCTTCACAAAATTGATTTTAGTTTGAAGTTGAAAGTTTAGAGTTGAGAGAAACTCACCTCTCTCAACTTAATTCTCTCAACTTAATTCTCTCAACTCATTCACTCATGCCCCTCCACCTCAGTCACTCCTCCGGAAACGATAAACTTCATCGCATCGGCCGAACTCACATCGTCGACCTGCCTGATTCTGTCTCGCTTCACCAAATAAGTTACACCTGAAAAAGCATAGGAATGTGGCACATAAACCGCTACATGGTCTTTCAGGCCAAAATTGACCATAGACTGCTGTGTGATGAATCCGATCCGCCACACATCTGCCGCCTCAATGGAAACCAGTACAGGCTGATTGAACTTCCTTTTATTACCAGCAAAGGCCTCCAGGAAATCCTTAACTGTGGAATATATGATCTTAATACCAGGTGTCCGCTCCAGAATGTTGTCAAACCATTGCAAAAGTTTACCTACGATGAAAGTAGAAGATACATATCCAACCATCAAAACCAGCATCACTACAACAAGAAAACCGAGTCCGGGTACCTTCTTGGGATAACCCCTGGCATCCAGCACCACAAAATCAGGAAATAGGACATGCAAGAGGTTGGGGAGTATATCGTCGATGAAATTGAAGAGGGAAACAACCGTCCATGCCGTGATGACAATGGGAGCCAGCACAACCAATCCCTGGAAAAAGAAATACAAAATCCTGGCCGGCCTGAATGGTTTCATACTTGTATTTGACACAAAGATACACCCCTTTCAAAAATCAGCATCCGGGAAAAAGACGGCTTTTTACCGGAAAAACACCACCAACACAGCTTATAATCAAAAAATGCCGTTCAACATTTTCACAAATTATTTTGAACAGAAACTTTTTACCCGTTTAAAGTTTCCGTAGTTTTGCGGCGCCAAATACAACATATGGACATAAGAGAACGGATAATCAACCAGGCCAAAAGTCTTTTTATGAGGCTGGGTATAAGATCTGTTTCGATGGACGATATATGCAGTCAGCTTGGCATCTCCAAAAAAACCATTTACCAGCATTTCAAAGACAAAGATGAACTGGTAGACATTGTACTTCAGGAAGAGATAGCGGTCATGCAAAAAGAAGCCATCGGTTGCTGCCTGCCATCAAAAGATGCAGTAGACGAAATCTTCAATACCATGCAGCTGATCACCAAACAAATGGGTAATATGAATCCCGTAGTGCTGGTGGACCTCCACAAATACCATTTCACATCTTTCCAGCAGTTCATGCAACACAAGAATACCTTTCTCCTGGATATCATTTCCAAAAACCTGAAAAGGGGTATTGCAGAAGGATACTACAGGCAAGACCTGCAGGTGGAGATACTGGCAAGGTACCGGCTGGAATCTATGATGCTGGCATTCAATATGGATATCTTTCCCACTTCCAGATACAACCTGGCTGAAGTAAGTATCGCAATCATTGAAAACTTTCTATACGGACTGGCAACTGAAAATGGGTTTAAACTGATTGAAGCATATAAACAAAACAGCATCTCAAATCATGCAAAATAAAACACGCAATATGACACGTTGGGGCATTATCATCATCGCAGCAATGGCTTTGCAACCCTTTGCCGGCGAGGCACAAAAAAAATACAGTCTCTCGGCTGAACAGGCTGTGGAACTGGCTCTGAAACAGGTTACAGACATCAAAAACCTGCAAATCGACCGGGAACTGCAGCTGGCTAAAAACAAAGAGTTGATCGCTCAAGCCCTACCACAGGTTAACGGAACCATTTCCACACAACACTTCTTCAGCATTCCCGTAACACTCCTGCCGGATTTCATCTCCCCCTCTGTTTATCAGGTGTTAACAGACAATGGTGTGAAAAATGGCGCGGGTAGCCCTATCACCAAACCCAATAATCCCCCCCAGTATTTCCCTGCACAATTCGGTGTCCCCTGGCAGTCTTCCGCAGGCTTCCAATTCCAGCAGCTTTTATTCCAACCAGATCTTTTCATTGCGGTATTGGCCAGGAAAAAATCAATTGACCTCACTGAAGCCAACATCAAAGCCATGGAAGACTCTGTGAAAAGCAATGTATACCGGGCTTACTACAGTGTGCTCATTGCAGAAAAAAGAAAGGGGTATCTGGACTCAAGCATCTCCCGACTGCAAAAGCTGAAATCAGACCAGGAAAAGCTTTTCAAAAATGGTTTTGCAGAAAGACTGGACATCGATAAAACACAGGTAACCCTCA
>JBILSG010000119.1:0-6774 GCA_044372235.1 Chitinophagaceae bacterium | reverse complement strand
GTAAACGCAATGAAACGGCATATATCCGCTATGTGGCAGAGAAGGTAGCCAGCCTGAAAGGCATTGATTTTGAGGAGGTGGATGAAATAACGACGCAAAATGCCAAAAAAATCTTCCGCTTCTGACTGAATAAGATTATTTTTGCACTCCTTCAAAAGGAGACTTGTCCGAGTGGTTGAAGGAGCACGCCTGGAAAGTGTGTATACCTCTAAAGGGTATCGAGGGTTCGAATCCCTCAGTCTCCGCAAACAAAAAAGCAATCCATAATGGATTGCTTTTTTGTTTTAAATATTAGTCTGATCTATCTACTGATTATTGTTATTGAGGAAGTTTACAGTATTCAACAAGGTAGACGCCACTGCCAATGGTGATACCAGGAAGTCGTGGCCAACACCCTGAAAGGTTACGAGGTTGTTCTTTACACCTTTGGTATTGAGTGCAGCTGCGAGTGAGCTGGACTGCGTAAAGGGTACCACCACATCGGTTGTGCCGTGGAAAATCAGCGTGGGTGGACTTTGTGGAGTGATGTGGGTAATGGGACTGGCAGCAGCATAGCTTGCTGCATTGCTCGATGGAGTCCCTCCCAACAACACAGCAAGTCTCAAAGCTGTATTGGGGTCAACTGCAGTGAAATAGGCCATCAGTTCAGCAAAATTGGCTACGCCAGAAATATTAACCACAGACTTGAATTTTACGGGTGTCTTGTTGGTGTATGCAGCTAACATTGCCAACTGTCCGCCTGCACTTTGTCCGAGTATGGCCGACTTGTCTGTATTGCAGGCATAAGCACTTCGATTGTTGTAAATAAACTGAATCGCTGCTTTCACATCAGTTTCCTGTGTGGGAAATATATTGCCTCCAGTATTGTTGGCGAGACGGTAGTTGATGTTGAAAATCGCATAATCAGGCAGGTATTTCTGCAGGGAATCTACCACAAATTGAAGGTCTTTCTTGTCGCCTGAATTCCAAGATCCGCCATGTACTACAGCGAGCACTTTGGTGCTGGTAACCGAACGGCCTGCAGGCAGGTAGATGTCCATCTTCTGCAAGCTGTCTATGCCATAAGCTACATTAAGCATTTTTTTGGCTACTCCGGGGTTGTCGGTCATCTCACCGCCATCCTTTTTACAGGAAACGATTAAAAGAGCCGTCAGGAAAACAAAGGCAAGGGGAGCGAAAATTCTTTTCATGGTAGATGTTGTAGTTGGCGTATTACGCAAAGGTACTTTTTTAATCTTTTTTAAGTTCCTTCAAGAAAATATCCTTGTACTCCACTTTCATCTTGGGCATCACATGTACCTGCAGTCCAATTAATCCCTCCAGCTTCCTTTTGGTTGGGTCTTCATCAGTGGTTTCACTCATGAGCACACCATTGATGTAATGTTTCATGTTGTTGCCGCTGGCAATGATGTGGATGGTATTCCAGTCGTCTATGCGGATCTGCTCTTTGAGTTTATCAGAATCACCTACACTGCCGTTGATGGTTGGTTTTTGTCCGGTTTGCAAGGTTGCTTGTTGTCCCCTCATCGCCAGAAATCCTCTGCCCCTTTCCTCGTAGTTTTGTCCGGTATACCTGTTGGCACCGTCAATATCCGCCTGATAACCTTTCAAGCCGTAAGCTACATTTTCAACGGGTTCGCTGCGGTATTGCACGCCGCTGTTGCCTTCCGGACTGATCCGGTAGGTAGCCATGAATTCGAAGTTCTCAGGTACCTTGCCTTTGTAGATGAGGAAGGTATTTGTTTTGAGTTGTTTTTCTGGACTCACTTCTCCTATAAAACTTCCGTTTTCGATTCGCCAATGTGCAGTATCAGCATCCCAATTTTTCATGGTTTTGCCGTCGAAGATGCGCTTGAATCCGGTTTTCCGGTCTTGTGCGGAGGCAAATACTGAAAGAACGAGCAGCATAGCTATTAAGAGGTTAAGCCGGATGTAACAATATTTCATGTTGTCTTATTTTGGGGTTACTGACAGGATTTCCAACTGCGACTGGCAGCGGAATCAAGTACGGCCTGACACACTTTCTGGGTTTCCAGGGCTTCCCTGAAAGTGGGTGAACAGGGTGTATTGGTTTCGATGCTCTTGAGGAAGTCGGCTGCCTGATGTACAAAAGAATGCTCATAGCCAATACCAAGTCCGGGTACCCACCACTTGTTCATATATGGCTGTTCTCCGTCTGTAACATGGATGGACCGCCATCCCCTTAGGGTTGATTCATCTCCATTGTCGAAATACTCAAGTCTGTTAAGGTCGTGGAGGTCCCAACGGATAGAGGCATTGGCTCCGTTGATTTCAAAGGTATAAAGCGCCTTGTGTCCACGTGCATATCGGGTTGATTCAAACAATCCGAGTGATCCGTTATTGAAGCGGCAGAAGAAAGAGCAGGCATCATCAATATGCACTTCCTCTACTTTACCTGTCAGCTGATGCATCCTTTCTTTTACAAATGTCTCCGTCATGGCAGATACTTCACTTATACCGCCGTTGATCCAGATAGCAGTATCCACACAATGCGAAAGCAGGTCTCCTACAACGCCAGAGCCAGCAACGGCAGCATCCATGCGCCAGAGACCTTCTCCACCTTGAGGAAGGTTCTCGTTGATGGTCCAGTCTTGCAGGAAGTTAGCCCTGTAGTGGTATATCTTGCCCAATTTGCCAGAGGCAACGATGTTTTTGGCGAGGGTTACAGCTGGAATCCTGCGGTAATTGTACCAAACAGTATTGCGGACGCCTGCTTTTTCAATGGCATCCACCATTTCGGCAGATTCTTCCAGGTTTCTGGCGAGTGGTTTTTCGCATAGGATCATTTTACCTGCTTTGGCAGCAGCGATGGCAATTTCTGCGTGTGTGTCATTGGGGGTGCAGATGTCTACTGCATCAATGTCTTCACGTGCAATCAGTTTACGCCAGTCTGTTTCATAACTTTCAAAGCCCCACTGTTCTGCAAAAGCTTTCACCTTGGTTTCGTTGCGGAAGCAAACCGCTTTAAGTACCGGTTGGTATTCGAGTTCAGGAAAGAAATTACCAATGCGGTTGTATCCGTTGGAATGGGTTCTGCCCATGAAACCGCCACCGATGAGGCCTATATTGAGTTTCTTTTTGGTTGACATGTTTTTTTAATTTTTGTGTTGATTAATTGCTCCATCCATGGTGGTCGCGCACTTTGATCAGTGCTGCCAGGATATCATTCCAGGTTTGTTGTTTGAGCATGACATCATTGGGGAACATACAGCCATCCCAGCAAATGTGTTGAAAAGCTTTCGTGAGTTCTCCGTTTTCATCGCGCAGCCAATATCCCGCATGTCTGGCAATATCCAATTTACCATTGGGGTCAAGGGCTTGGCAGTGTCTGCCGGTTTTATCGTGTGTGCCGGTGCCATGCACGGTACCGTCGTTTTGAGCCACATGGAAGTCGATGGTCCAGGGCCTGAGCGCAGCAGTTAATTTTTTCAGTCCGGCATCGAGTGTAGCCCCATCTTGCCAATCAAAATCTACCGGCAGGATGCGATCTTCGGGCGCGTTGTAGCCAAGGAGATAAAGCAGTGTATGGGCCATGTCTGCCTGGAAACCGATATTCGGACGATCAACAGCTTCCAGCGTGTCTATCATGGCTTTCCAGCTGTGCATGCCGCCCCAGCAGATTTCTCCTTCAGCAGCGAGTTTTTCACCATAATCGGCAGCTACATCGCAGGCTTCGCGGAATGTTTCTGCTATCAGCTTGGTATTGCCGGCAGGATCCTGAGCCCAAGCTTCCGGCTTGCTGGCAGAGTCAATGCGGATGATGCCATAGGGCCTGACGCCGGCATCACGCAGTTTTTTTCCGAATTCGCAGGAGCGACGAACCATGTCTACAAAAACAGCGCGGTCTTCCTTGCTGCCCATGGCTGGTCCACCCCAGATAGGTGCAACCAAGGATCCAATGTTCAGGTTGAGTGCGCCTACTTTGTCGGCAAGACGCTTGATGCCATCGGCAGTTTCATCTATGTTGAAGTGGGGTTCAAAGAGCCCAATGTCAATGCCATCAAACTTGACGCCATCGACTTCGGCATTGGCTGTGAAATCAATAAGTGTATCCAGTGAAATGGGTGGTTCGGAATCCGGACCTTTTCCTACAATGCCGGGCCATGTGGCATTGTGCAGCTTGGGGTAATTGTTTTGTGCCATCGTTGTAGTTTTATGTGGTTAAATCAAAGTTGATGTTGTTGGCATTTTTCGCGGATGAAGGAAAGTCCCTTTTCAGCCATATCCCATGGGGCTGAATATTCCCGCCATACGTTGATGGCGTTGGCAAAATCGGGATCATTCCGGGAGAAGGCTTCAATCGTCAGCCATCCGGAATAATTGATCCGGGCTAACGATGCAAAGGTTTCATCCCAGTGCACATGTCCGTCTCCGGGTGTGCCACGGTCGTTTTCGCTTATATGGACATGTGCCAGTAATGGGGCAATGCAACTGATTGCCTCGCTGGCTTTTTTCTCCTCAATATTCGCATGGTGCGTGTCGTACATGGCCCGCACATTCGGATGATTGGCAAGGGTCAGGAGATGGCTCAGCTGGTCCATCGTATTGCAGAGGTAACATTCAAAGCGGTTCAATGCTTCCAGTGCCAGGGTGATGCCTGCAGCTGCAGCATATTCACCAGCCTGGTGCAATACTTCAGCGCAATGCTGGTATTCCTGCTCCTGAGGTGCCTGTCGCGTAAAAAATCCATGTGCAGAATGAAAGGGGCCACAAAGTATGGTAGAACCTATAGCATGTGCCCTGTCTATGCCCCATTTGATGCGGTCGAGGGCTTTTGCCCTTGTGGCTGCATCCGGACTGGTGGGATTTTGAGTGGGATCTACAACGAAGACTGCCGTAGTTTCGAGCCCAATTGATTGGGCATGCTGCCCGAATCGGGTATAGGCATTATCTCCGGGAGCACCGATAAAGCATTCCACACCATCATATCCGATGGCTTTGAGTTTATCCAGTAGTGGGAATTGGTCGTCTGAAACTACGGCAGACCAGACTAGTGTATTGAATCCGATTTTATACATGTATGGGTATGGTTTTATTTTCTATATGGTACATTGATTTGCATGGGTCCTGCCCACTTTTTGGGAACTTTTTTACCGGCAGCCCAGTGGATAGCATTGATGACCAGCCGCTGAAAGGGCACTTGGTCAAAATCTTCAGGATGTCCAAGTGTGGTAAAGAATATTTTCGCACCATAGCTGTTGGTGCCTGTCCAGGCTACCGGATTATCATAGGCTTTGGGTGTATTCGGATTAACGGAATGACCCATCAGCAGAGACTTGGATCCGTTGGATGGATAGTTGGGTAACACCTGATAGAGCCAGGAACGGGCATGAAAGGCTTCTTTGGCTCCTGTCAGGATGGGGTCATCACCTGCAGCATCAATCAACTTGACATCCGTAGATGATTCATGTCCGTAATGGGTGTGTTTGTTGACACCGCCCCAGCCTGGAGGAGTGTTGAAGGCAAACTCGCCAAAGGCATTCCATTTTTCCAGAGGATGTCCTTTTGGATAATTGAATGCATGGGTAGTGGTGCGGAAACCTACCAGTGGTTTTTTGGAAAGCAGGTAGTTTTCGATATGCTTCACCTGATCTGCAGGTAACCTCCTCCAACGCAAGAAAAAAACAGCCATGTCCGCTTCCTGCAGGGCTTCCAGTCCGGGTATGTTTTCTTCTGCATTGTGGTCAGGATAGGCTTTCAGGATTTTTGTCCTGAATCCATAGTTCTTTTCCAACTCCTGGGCAATTACTGGTAGGGTAGCTTCACCACTGTATTCATGATCGCCGGTTACAAAAACAATCAACGGTTTTTTGGTTGCACTGCGTTGTGCGTCTGCTGGAACCAGTGTAAAGAGTCCGATGATGGCCAATGCCAGGTATTTCGCAAATGTTGATTGTATAGTCATGATCCGGTATTTGAATAAGGGGTGAATCAAAATGTTTTCTGTTATTGTTCCATAGGGTGTTGTTTCAGGAGCTCATCAGGGGTGTAGAATCCTGACTTGTCTTTGATGGCAGCCCTTACCTGTTTCACTTTTTCAGCGGTAACGGCTGGAGCCTTGTTGCCGAAAGCATTGCGAACATAAGTGAGAACTGTTGCCATTTCCTGATCGTTTAACATGCCCGCATAGGGTGTCATGGGTACTTGTCCTGGGTATTTTTTGCCGTTTACTTCAATGGGTCCATAAATTCCTTTCATGACCAGTTTGATGAGGCGATCTTCGCTGCCGGTAACCCATTTGGATCCTGCCAGCGGTGGAAATCCTGCGGCTTCCAATCCTTTGCCATCCGGTTGGTGACAGGTGTTGCAGTATCCGTCGCGCATGTAGATGGCTTTTCCTGCAGCAATGGTAGCTGCCTGGGCTGTTACTGGTGCTGCGTTTTCTGCAGCAGGTTTGGGTTTTTTGACAACAGCACGACCATTTACATGGGCTTCAGCTGTTTCCCAAGCCTTCTGCATCCAGCTGTCGAGTGGCTTTTTACCTGCTTCAAGGATAATGGGGAGTCCCTTTTCTTTGCTCAGCCATGAAGCTGATGCAATCGCTTCCAGCCTCACCCGCGCTTCATTGTCTTTTGCAGCCTGCATGAGGAGTGCCACTTTATCAGGCAATTCATTGCCGGAGAAACGAACTATTTCAACAGCTGCTGCCCTGATGCGGTAGTCTTTGGCTTGTAGTAATTTTCTAAGCAGGGGTTGGTCAACCTTGTTTTGTCCCCAGCTCACCCAAAGTGCTTCGAGCAGCATTTGCTCATA
>JBILSG010000410.1:0-6814 GCA_044372235.1 Chitinophagaceae bacterium | reverse complement strand
ATAATATGAAATGAGAATGTTTTGATTATAAAATGAAATAAAACCGCCACCATGAATGTGAAGTAATACTTTTTTGTGAAATAATTTAGCAATTAAAACAATAATTGATTTTCTAAAAAAACTTCCATAAGAGGCGGTATGTATATGAACTATAAAAATTGACTTATTACGAATAAATAGTAATAAAACAGAAAAAATACTTTTTATAAAATAAAGAAATCCAAATTTCGTGTCAGAGTCATGCGTGGGAATAAAATGAAAATCTGAAAACATTTCTCCATAAGTTCGGATAACAGCACCCATTCCTCCATGCTTATCTACAGGTCCAACAAAAAGAACATTACTTGAATTCATAAGAAAATAATAAACTAAGCATGTACGAAGGAAGAAAAGGCGTGATCATATTGTAATAGCATGGTATGCTTACTATATTTTAATGCTACATTATCTATTATTGTATTACGTTCCCATGATTTGTCAAGGGCTTTGGAACATTTAGCAGTTATATCATTGATATTTCCGGGTTCACACAAATAACCGTTATAATCTGGCTTTACTATTTCGGAAGAGCCTCCAACGTCAGTTAAAATACAAGGCAAACCAAAAGACATAGCCTCTATAGCCGCTATAGAAAAGGTTTCACTCGATGAGGTCATAAGAAACAAATCAGCTGAATGATAAAATGGTCTTACATCATTGTGTGAACCCATAAAATGAACGAAATGAGATAAGTCTTTATCTACAACGAGCTTACGAAGTTGATTAGCATATATTGGGGATCCATCACCAACTATAAGCAAATGAATACCGTAATCATGTATTATATTCAAATTCTTTACAACCTCAATAGCATCCTGATGTCTCTTTTCGGGTGACAACCTTGCAACATACAAAATCGTTTTGGCTGTTATACTTTTAACAGAGTTGAAATTCAGGGAAGCAAAATGCTTTTTTGCGTTAAAATAGCTCAAATCAATACCATTATTTATAACAAGTGAATGTTGGGTGCGAATGGGAAAATGCGCAATAAGATAATTTTGTTGAGCTTTGCAAAGAAATATAATCAGATCATTAGAATTGAACAATAGATAGTATAAATAAGTCTGTAATCTATTTTTAAAATTAAATGGGATTGTAGAATGCGGAGATAAACAAATCTTAAATTTTTTTGAAAATAAAGAAACTATTTTGACAATAAAATAGGAATAAGGATTTATACAAATGATTAAATCAGCAGCTTGTTTCTTGAGCTTATTCCTTAATTTATAAAGTGCTGTAAAATCAAATTTATATGATTTTTTAATTATTGAAACCGGTATACTTATTGGTATCTCATGCTTTAGGGTAAGGTCATCACTTAATAATATCAGATTACAGTCAACACCTTTTTCAGTGAAATAATGAAGCAATGAAATAAGAAATTTTTCAGCCCCACCAATTGGCAATCCATGAATTACAAATACATATTTCATTAAAATAATAGGTTTATTGGGATGAATAAGATAAACTTAACTTAGTTCTGTTATGTAGTACAGAAGTAGCATAGTCTGAATTGCTTATATTGTTATTCAGTTTAAGGTAATAATTGTCTTTTAAAGCTTTATTGAGATTCAATGCCAAATCAATTGGATTGGGAAAAGATAATAAACCATTTAAACCATGTTGAATATATTCAGGAAATGAACCCACATTTGTTGCAACAACACATTTATGCATAGCCAATGCAGTCATCAAAACTCCGCTCTGAGTTGCATCTCTGTAAGGACAAACTACAAATTTTGCATGGCGAATTAAATCTTTCAAATCATTGACTGAAAGATAGTTTGAAATAAATTCTACTTGTTGTGTGTATACTGAATCTGGCAAAATATAACCAGATTCTAGCCTACCTGCAATAAGTATTTTTATATCTGGATATTGCTTAATGACGTATGGAATAGCATCTAATAGAATGTCCAACCCTTTGTAATAAGAAAGTCTTCCGAATAAAAGAATATACTGATTAGTGGGAGTTGTGACAGATCCAGTAAATGAAATATAATTATAGGGTAGAAGACGGATATTATCAGATAAATCAGATTTGGCAGGAAATACTGAATCAAATAAAGATCTGGCAAATTTTGAATATAAAATTACCTTGGAGGTATAAATAAGATATAACTTTTGAGCAAATATAATTTTCCATGAATATTCTCCGGAATGTGGCAATGGATCGTGAATTGTTATTAAAATACGAATACTTCTTAACCAGAAAATAGTCCAAACGGCTCGGAGAGAAGTGGAATCAAAATGAATTGCTGCGGGTCGCAATGCTTTCATATAAGCGGCTAGGTCCACTGATTGAAAAAAGGTGTAAATACCCAAAGATCTCGGTGATGAAAAATAAAATACCTGAACAGATTTGACTCCTGAAAAAACAGAATTTAACATTTGCTGATCAGAAGAATCTGTAATAACATATAAATCATTGAATCCTGGTTGAATTTTATTTTTGGATATTTGAAGGACGGTAGACTGAATAGAATCGGATGTTACTTCTATTATTAAATGAATATCGAAATCATACTTTATACAGTTTATCGTCTCAATTGCACTATCCAGAAAATATAGTTGTGTATAGTAGATAATCGGCCTTGAGTTCATAGTTTTTCTATCGGGTAATGAGTTTCCAAAAATGAAAAAACAAAGTAAAGAATATAATAATTATGTAAAAAAACAAGATGTCATACTTTGTTAAGATTCTTTTTTTAAGCAAAAAGAAATCTTGAGATAGGTGAAAAAGTAAAAAAGATAAGAAAATAGATAGATTGAGGTAAGTGAGGTCTTTAAAGAAGGAAAGAAGCGCTAAAGAAATAATTATATGTGAAATTAGCATGAATAAATTATACCACATATCTCTTCTTTCATAACCCATTGCAATTAATAAGTTAGCCTGCAGCAATGAAGTGGGAAATAATAACATAGTGAAAAACAATTGTACACTATACTTCGATGTATCTATATACCCAACTCCAAACAATTTAGGGATAAATAAATCAGCGAAGAATAAAATAAACATAAAAGAAAGGAAACCATAAGCGGCATAAATCCAGAAAACTTTACGAAAGTAAATGACTAAACCATTATAGTCAGACTTGTATTTTTGTGTTAAAACTGGAAATATTGAAGCAGAAAATACCAATGGTATAAGTTCTGCCATGGTAAATAACTTATAAGATATTTCAAAATGTGGTACATAAGTTAAACCAATCAATTTAGAAACTATGATATTCCCGAAACTCCAGAAAAGAACTGATATACTTCCAATCAAAATAAAATACTTATTGGAATGAACTGTTTGAACTAACTCTGAAAAACTAAATGAATAAATAATTGATCGAAATCGTATTATAACATCTTGCGGTAATCCATACTGAAGGAATAATACAACTGAAATAAATCTTAATAATACCAAAGTGAAAACGATGAATAATACAGAAGTTCCGTACAACCATATAAAATAGGCAAATATTAATTTCATTAAGGCCTCAGATGAAGTAATAATAAATGTCTTTCGCTGGTCATTATTTATAACGTTTATTGTTTTTGTGACATATAGTATGTTATCGAAAATGATATTGAATCCAAGAATGTATGAAATTTGATGTATGTTCTTTTCTTCATACAAGTTGACCACAATAAGATTCTGAATAAAATAAAATATGATTCCACTGCACAATTGAACAGATAAAAATAAATGTATATATTTTGAATTCTTGGAATCATTTACCATTTTTCTAACAAACCACTGACCCATTCCAAGAGAAGAAAAAGAGAGCATCAAGCCATAAAATGTGTTAGAAATAATATAACTTGACAAAACTGAGGTATCAAGCTTTCTTGCCAGGATAATAAAAAATATAGAAAATACAATATTTTGAAATAGTGATGAAATAACACCCCAAAGGCTATTCTGAAATACTTTATTTAAAGTAATCAACTTTAATGATGAAACCAGATTCATATCAATTATATATATTCAATCTTGTTATCGGATACTATAAATGATGCAATCACAATAACCAATACAGTTATACGTATATCGCCAAGAGAGTAAACTGTACTATACCCTATAACCCATGTTAAAAATGAAAGAGTAAATATTAGTTTAGGGAAATACTTATATTTTAGGTAATCAGAAATACCCTTCGTTAAAACTAAAATGATTATAGCAACAAATGGCAAAAATCCAATTAATCCAAACTCAACAAGATTTTTTAAATACCCACTTTCCGGATGATCAAAAAAGGTAACATCATTATCGACAATCCAAAATTGATCTGGATTAAAAATTTCAACATAATAGGAGTAATTTCCAAAACCAATTCCATTAACAGGATTAGCGTAAAAAATATTTAAAGCATCCTTCCAAACCTCATTTCTAAAACTATAGGAATCATCGATTGTTGCCCTATTAAAAACAGGAAGAAAATCCTGATACAAAACGAGAGAAAATACAAATGCAAGTATAAATAATAAAAAAAAGATCTTTACCCTATTCGAAAGTGAAGGAATCAGCAATACAGACGAAACCATTAGTCCCAAAATAGGTGCTCTTGCTCCAGTGTATAACAAAGCGACCAAGGAAATAAAGAAAATAAGAAACCCTACTAATGAATATTTTGATGAAAATTTAGTAAACAGAACAGGGAAAGAAAGAGCTGCCAGAAACTGCCCATACTTTTGCGGATCCTGAAAGTAACTTGGATACCTCGTAACTAGTCCGCCGCTGATATTTATATTAGGAGATTTAGAAAAAGTAAAATCTGTACCAAATACAAATTGGAAAAGCAGAAAAACAAACGAAAATGCCAACATGAAACTAAAATATTTTTGTATACGTTTTACATAGTTCACATCTGAAGTGAAATTATCATATACAATACCTGAAAAAATAAATAAATTGAATAATTGTAATGATCCGCTTGCAAATGACAATGATAAATCGTTTTCATAAACAGACCTGAAAATATTTGAAAGAATTAAAATATAAAATAAATATTTAATAACCTGTTGAGTTCGTCCAATAATGCGACCATGATTGTACTTGTCATAAAAGAATATCAGAAATAATAATGTTACAAAATCAAACAGTCTGAACGAAATTAAGCTTGGAAGTAAATCAATAGATAGAAATGGAAAAGATATGAGTACAAAATCGATAAAAACAACATTTCTATCTTTTTTTGTAAGAAACATAACTGCAATAAAAACTCCGAATACAAGAATGGCAATAATTTTTTGAAGCATACGGTATCATTATACTTTTGAGGTTTGCCAAACACCACTCATCCTGCAAATTGTTTCAGGAAATGAAACATGTTCCAATACCTCCATTCTGGGCAATTCATATTGATTTTCAAAACTATCCGGTGTAATTGGCTTTAATTCAGTGGTAAAAGCCATAGTGTACCCAGCTTTTTTTAAGAATTCTACCTCTCTAGTGGAATAAGCTCCGTTAGGATAAGCAAAAGAAATGACTGGAATGTTGAATAAATTTTCGAGCCTCTCTTTTGATTCATACATCTCATTGTAAACATGGTCATCTGTACAATTTGTTAAGATTGGATGAGAGATTGTATGGCTTCCAATCGTAAGTTGTCCGTCTGATAAGGCTTCCAGAATCTGATCTTCTGTCATAGCCTCTCTGCCTAATACAATTGTATTTTTAAGCGTATTTATAATATCCTGAACCCTGGCGTGTTCCATTTCTTTCAGTTGCGCCAGTGAAAAAGGTATTAAACCCTTTTCCCGTGCTGATTTTATATACGACCACCAAAAAGGTGCACCATTGACAACTGGATCAACAGTTAAAAAAATAGTTATAGGTATGTTCAATCTTTTTACAACCTCTATAATGTTAGATTTATTTGATTTCCAACCATCATCTACTGTCAAGAGAACTGCACCTTTTGGAAAGGGCACAAGCCCCGTTCGGATTTTATTTAGGTCATTAAGAGAAATGAAATGAAAACCTCTATGAGAGAGCCATTTTAAACACGATACAAAAAGCTTTTTATCAGGATTATGGAAATATACTGAAAGAATATAATCACCCTTTAATGCCCGGTTTACAGATCTCCTAACTTTACCGGTAATAATATACCATAATGATAAAAGAAAAGCAGCAAAGTTTCTAATTGTATAAACCATAATAATGTTATATAGCAATTGAAGGTGAATACGCTTCCAAATCTGCATTTTGCCATTGGGGGATTATTTCTACATCTGAGGTATTGATTTCAGAAAGAATCATATACCCGAGTGAAGGGAGCTGCAGACTTATCAGACTATTTTTGAATCCGGAAACTGTAGCTTCATGGTTCAAAAATGGACCTCTTATTATCCTAACTCTATCACTGATTTTTACTGGCTGTTTAACAAGTCTGACGGAACTGTATTCATGCATAAAATACCTGATGGCTTCAATTTCTTCATTTTTTATCCTTGCAGGCTTCCCCAACCAGAACACCGGATTAACAATATGATCTGAAATATTCCTAATAGAAAGCAATTTGTCTTCCTCAATAAAAATGAAAACATAAGATGGAAAAAGAGGCTCTGAAACGATTTTCTTTCTATCTGACCACTGTCTCATCTTCATATTAAGTGGACAATAATTAACAATACTCTTTTTTGTCAGGGCAGTAGCAACTTTTTTTTCACACCTGGATCTGGTGTAAATAACAAACCACATTTTTTCCATATTATAGTTTTTTCTTTTTAAACATGGCTTCGCCACATTCAATCACACCTTATGATTTAAATACATTTA
>JBILSG010000118.1:0-6835 GCA_044372235.1 Chitinophagaceae bacterium | reverse complement strand
CTGCACGCTGGCAGGCATCCTGAATATCATCCCTGCTTACGTTTGCTGCAAAAGTTTTTTCTTTGAGTCTTTTCTTTACTCCTTTCAACTCCATTCCTGCATAACCTTCTGGTCTCATGAGTGAATATGCATGAATGAGTCCGGAAAGTTCATCAAATGCATAAAGCATTTTATCCATGTCTGTTTTCGGTTCCACCCCAAAGTGAACCGGACCATGTGAAGCAATTGCGCGTAGAATTTCAGGATCTATCTGCAGGCTTTCAAGATGTTCAATGATTTTTTTACAATGCTGATCAGGCCACTGATCCCAGTCAGCATCATGAAGTAATCCTGCCATTTCCCATTTCCAGCATTGATCTTCTGAAAGGTTCAATTTTTCATGTGCCCAGGCAGCCATCAATCCGGCTACCTGGGACATGTGTAATTTTAATTTGTTGTTTAAAACCCACTCGTTAAGTAAAGCATTTGCCTCATTTCTGGATAGTACATTACCAGTATTATCAGGACTTCCAAATTGGTTTCTACCTAACAGAAGTGACATTTAATTACTTTAAGCTGTTTATCCTGTCGTATTCTTTATTCCACTTTGCTTCCTCTGCTTCAAGCTTGGCTTTGTCAGCGGCTACTTTAGATGTCTGGCGCTTGGAACTATATACTTCAATCAGAATATCTATTAATTTTTTATAATTCTGAAGCTCTACTCTTCCACCTCCTACTTTCTTTTCCAGGATAGGTTGTGCTTTTAACAAGTAAGGTAAACCCTGATCAAATGCCGTTATTTGTTTTGCCCTTAAGTCATCACGTTGTGCAGTAAATTCTTTCGGTGGTGGAGGAATTTTACCTGCCTTGTCAGGCTTTTGTGCATCATTGAATTTCCTGATTTTGTCATTAACATCAGAAATTTTACTATTCATTTTGAAGCCCCTATTGATAAAAATTAATCCTGTATTGAAGGGAATTAAGCCATCTTCAGGAGCCAGGTTTGCCATCATTTCATAAAGTTTTACAACTTTAGCTTCTGCAGCTGCATATTCTGCATCGGTAGGATATAGTGAATCCGCATACAGCAGTTTTCCAAATAATATTTCAGTATAGATGGAGATGGCATCCATATTTTTAGGATCGGCATTGACTTTGGCTTCTATGCGCTTCAACTTTTCATCTTCATTTTTTATATCATTGATAAATATGATTTCATCATAAGTGAAGTACTCTTCTTTGGGGTACAATTTTGCCCCCTCTGCTCTCACCCGCTCAAACTCAGCAATGTTATTCTTATTGAAGTTATAATTCATCAGGTTTTTGTAAACGTCATCAAATCCAGAAGGACCGGGCTGGTTTAGTTTTATAAAATTTTCGAAGTACCTAGCAATTTTAGTGAAATATTTTGCTGCAATATCTTCTTTGTCACTCAATAAAGCTGAAAAACCTGTATATAAGGTCAGGTTTGTATCCAATTCGCTGAGGCCTAATCTCGCATCGTATATAAACTTACCTGCTTCGTTTGCCTGTTCAAATGTTGGCAAAGCTTTTTCATAATTTTTAGCATCAAACAGTTTAAGCGCTTTGTTATAAGGTGTTGCATAAAGGCTGAATAACGGAGCCGAACCATCCAAAGTATTGTATGTGATAAACTTGCTTGAATCCATTTCGGCAGCCTTTTTAAAGCTGTTTAATGATGTTGAAGCAGCGTTGGCAAAAGATTTTTCAATAACAGAATCAGCCGCGATTTCACTAAATATTTTGCCTTTCAAGTAATACAACTCTGCATTTTTTTGGTACTTGGGGTTTTTCATGAATTCCTCAAGCATCGTATTGGCTTCGCTATATTTCTTTGCTGACATGGCATCTTTAACCTTTGTTAGGTTTTGTGCCAATGAAATCATTACAATTGAAAGGGTTAAACAGGTTAAAATTACCTTTTTCATTTTATTGTTTTTAAGATCGAAAATTAGGGGTTGTCTGTTTCTGTTGTGTCTGTTTCTGTTGTGTCTGATTGCGGTAATTCAAGATTCTCTTCAGCCTGAATTTCCTTGTCTTCATCAAGATTGGTAATTGCTGCTATTTCATCATCATTGTCAATTTTGATGAGTTTTACACCCTGTGTGTTTCTGCCCAATTCTGAAATCTGTGCAATAGACATCCTGATTGTAATGCCGGAGACACAGGTAATCATCAGATCTTCCTTTTCACTCACATCCAGTATGCCAACCAAGTTACCGGTTTTTTCTGTAACATTAATGGTTTTCACACCTTTTCCTCCCCTGTTGGTAATCCTGTATTCATCAACAGGAGTTCTCTTACCATAGCCTTTCTCTGAAACAACCAATACAGTTCTAGACTTATCCGCTGCATTCACGCAAACCATTCCGATTACTTCATCTTTGGAATCATCCACTTCAATTCCTGTAACACCAATTGCTCCCCTGCCTGTAGGCCTTACTTTATCTTCGGGGAACCTGATTGCCCTACCTGATTTCAATGCGAGCATGATTTCAGATTGTCCGTCTGTCATTCTGGCATTTAATAACTGATCACCTTCTACAATGGTGATGGCATTGACTCCATTGGCTCTGGGTCTACTGAAATCTTCCAGTTCGGTTTTCTTGATAATACCTTGTTTGGTGCAAAGCATGATGTAATGGCTTTTAACAAACTCTTCATCCTGAAGGTTTTTTACATCAATGATTGCCCTGATTTTATCGTCTTGTGGAAGCTGCATGAGATTTTGGATAGCCCTTCCCTTTCCTTGTTTTTCACCATCTGGAATCTCATAAACCTTCAACCAGTAACACCTTCCTTTTTCTGTGAAAAATAGTAAGGTATGGTGTGTAGAGGCAACAAAAAGATGCTCAATATAATCTTCCTGTCTGGTTTTGCCGCCAATTGAGCCCCTGCCACCTCTTTTCTGAGCCCTGAATTCATCAGCAGGAGTCCGCTTGATATAACCCATGTGTGAAACCGTTATAACAACATCTTCCTCTTTAATCAGGTCTTCTATTCTTACTTCATTATCCAGATAAGTAATTTCTGTTCTGCGCTCATCACCGAATTTCTCTTTGACTTCAGCCAGTTCAGTCTTGATTACATCATAACGTTTTCCTTCATCAGAAAGCAAATCTTTCAGGTATGCTATCCATTTCATCACTTCTTCATACTCTTCACGGATCTTCTCAATCTCCATTCCTGTAAGCCTCTGCAATCGGAGCTCAAGTACGGCCTTTGCCTGAATTTCACTCATGCCAAACTCACTCATCAACCCTTCCCGGGCTTTTTCCGGATTAACAGCATTCCTGATAAGCTGAATTACAGCATCAAGGTTATCCAAGGCTATGAGGTAACCCTGTAAAATGTGTGCTTTCTTTTCGGCCTCCCTTAACTGATATTGTGTTCTTCTGATAACTACCTCATGCCTGAATTCTATAAATGAAGAGATCAGGTCTTTGAGATTCAGGATACGGGGCCGTCCTTTTACCAGTGCAACATTGTTTATGCCGTAAGAAGTTTGCAAATCTGTGAACTTGTACAACTGGTTCACGATAACGTTGGCTACAGCATCTTTTCTTACATCAATTACAATCCTCGTTCCTTCTTTTTCATTGGATTCATTGTTGACATGGGTAATGCCATCAATAATTTTCTCAATAACTAACTGTCCGATCCGGGCTGTTAATACGTCACGACTTACCTGATATGGAACTTCGGTGATTACAATTTGTTCCCTGCCATTAGGTTTGGTATCCACGTTTACCTTTCCTCTCAAAACTACCCTTCCCCTACCGGTGTGCATGGCGTTCTTGATTCCTTCCATGCCATAAATCAATCCTCCGCCTGGGAAATCAGGGGCTTTGACATGCTGCATCAATTCATCAATGGTAATTTCCCTGTTATCAACATATGCAATACAACCATCAATAACTTCAGAAAGGTTATGTGGAAGCATGTTTGTGGCCATACCTACAGCGATACCACTGCTGCCATTTATGAGTAGATGGGGAACGCGGGTTGGAAGAACAGTTGGTTCTTCGAGAGAGTCATCAAAATTAAATTGAAAGTCAACTGTTTCCTTGTCAATGTCATCCATCATGTAACCAGACATACGCTGGAGTCTGGCTTCTGTATAACGCATGGCGGCCGGACCTTCACCGTCAGGAGAACCGAAGTTTCCCTGTTTGTCGATTGTTGGGTAGCGGGTATTCCATTCTTGCCCCATTCTAACCAGGGCATCATAAACAGCAGTGTCACCATGTGGATGGTATTTACCAAGTACCTCACCTACAATCCTGGCACATTTACGGGTTGGTTTGTTGAAATCCATCCCGAGTTCATTCATCGCAAAAAGTATCCTCCTGTGAACGGGTTTTAACCCATCCCTCACATCAGGCAATGCCCTGCCTACGATTACACTCATCGAATAATCGATGTAGGCTGCCTTCATTTGTTCCTCTATGTTAACAGAAATAATCCTGTTATCATCGTGTGTTTGTTCCGGTAAATTTTGTTCTTCCATTGCAGAAAAAAGAGAGCTTTGTTAATACTAAAATAAGTTAACAAATTTACTCATTTTCAGGGGGATATGCATCAAAACAATGTGCAGGAGTTATCCACTTTTTAACTTTCATCAGCCATATCCATGATGATTTCCCATTCTTCCTCAAGAACAGGTTGAACGGATAGTCTTCCAAGTCTGATAAGTGCCATTTTTTCCAGTGCTGGAGTAGCCTTTACCTCTGAAAGTTTAACGGTTTTATTGAGTTTTTTGTAGGGTTTGAAATCAACCACTACCCAGGCATTGTCTTCTGTTGTTGGATCCTGGTAAAATTCCTTTTCTACTTCTGCAATACCAACTATTTCAAGTCCCTCGTTGGAATGGTAAAAAAAGGCCAGATCACCTTTTTTCATGGATTTCAGGTTATTCCTTGCACCATAATTACGGACACCATCCCAAAATGTGACCTTGTCTGCCACGAACTGATCCCATGAATATTTGAAAGGTTCGGATTTGATTAACCAGTATGCCATAAATAAAAAAATTTCAATATCCGCTGGCAAGTACATCAGCCAGGTGCATAGATTTTACAGGCATCTTGTTGAAATCCATTACACCCCCGATATGCATGAGGCAGCTGAGGTCAGTGGAAATCAATACATCTGCTCCGGTATTGACAATATGAGTTGCTTTTTGTTCGCCCATGGCAGCAGAAATCGGCTCATATTTTACGGAAAATGTTCCGCCAAAACCACAGCATGTTTCATTATCTGCAAGTTCTATGAGTTCCAGTCCCTTTACCTTTGACAACAGCTGTCTGGGTTCCTGTTTCAGTTTATATTCTCTCAGTGCTGCACACGAGTCATGATAAGTGGCCTTGCAATTCAACTTTGCCCCAAAATCATCAACCTTCATCACATTAACCAAAAAGTCACTCAATTCGTAGACCCGGCTTTGCAGTGCTTTGATTTCCTTTTGATTGGATGATTTATCGTAAATGTCACTGTAATAATTTCTGACAAATCCAGCACATGATGCACTGGGCATTACAATATATTGCGCATCTGCAAAGTCATTCATAAACTTATCGCAAACTTTACGCGAGTTATCCCAGTAACCTGCGTTGAATGCTGGTTGTCCGCAACAGGTTTGTTCAACATTGTACTTTACCATACAACCTGCCCTTTCAAGGACTTTTACCGTATTGAATGCTGCTTCCGGATAGAGCTGGTCAATAAAACAGGGGACAAATAAATGAACTTTCATGACTGAAAATTGAGCTGCTTTGTATGTTCATCGATGGTATATCCCAAACTGATCATTTTTAGCGCAGCATCAGCTGCTTCCTCACCTTTGTGGCCATTTTTTCCACCTATTCTCTCCAGTGCCTGCTCTAAAGTATTTACAGTCAGTATGCCGAAAATTACAGGTACAGGCAAGGTTAGGTTTAGTTGTAGTATGCCATCAGAAACCATTTGGCAGACATAGTCAAAATGGGGTGTATCTCCCTGGATAACGGTTCCCAATGCAATAAATGCTCCTGGTTTATTGTCCTTATACTTGAGTTTTTCCCAGCATTGCCTGACTGCAAAAGGAATTTCAACAGCGCCTGGCACCGTTAAGCTGATGATATTTCTGACACCAGCTGACTCAAGTTTATGGATTGCACCTTCCTCAAGTTCATTCACGATATTACTGTTCCATTCAGTCTTAACTATAACAACACAGGCACCGTCTTTGATTTCGGTGCCTGCAGTGATTTCATTATTTCTGCCGATTGATGCCATTATTTGTTCATTTTGTGGCCCCCACTCTGGCGAGGTATTTATCGATGATGAATCCCTTTTCAGTTCTTGGATAAAGATCTTTGATCAACTGATACATTTCTGCAGCCTGATCTGCTTTACCACTCATTTCGCTTAACAAAGCACCCCTGAAAAGGTACTCTGAAGAAATAGCCTGGTCATCAGGGAAAAGCGTACCTGCTTTTCTGTAGTGAGCTATTGCATCATCATTTTTCTTCAATTCAGCCAAAGCATCACCTAATAACCCTTCTGCTTTTGCTTCAACCTGTTTTGCACCATTGGCATTGAAATCTTCAAGTTGATCTACTGCTTTCTGGTAATCACCTAAATGCAGGTAACATTGACCTGCGTAAAGGTGTGCAAGATTTGCTGCTTTTGAACCACCATGCTTGCTTATAACTTTAAGGAAACCCGGAGTATTGGCCATGCCGTTCAGCGCAAGGTTAAATGAATCTTTCCTGAAATTGCTTTCAGCTGCAAAAAGATCTTCGTTGGCTTTTTGTTCGCCGGGTATCTGTACCAGATTCTTATAAGCAAGGTA
>JBILSG010000117.1:0-6845 GCA_044372235.1 Chitinophagaceae bacterium | reverse complement strand
ACAGCTGGATTGCTTTACTCAGGTAAGAGCCTGAAAGTTTATTCAGGTAATCATAGGCAACAACCATCATAACATCTCCCCCCAATAAAGCAGTTGGCTCACCATGAATAGCATGCACAGTAGGTTTTCCCCTTCGCAATGGGGCCTTATCCATGATGTCATCATGAATCAGTGTGAAATTATGGAAAAGCTCAACGGCAGCTGCTGCATGAAAAGCGTCTGCATTGATTTCTCCAAACAATTCATTGCCCATAAGGCATAAAACCGGACGAATTCGTTTTCCGGAATTGAGTAAAAAAGATTCCAGCGGATCATATAATGTAGCTGGAAATTCGGGAAAATGTCTATGACTGAAATATTGTTCAAACTCAACCTGCAGTGATTCAATGCCTTTCATGTGATCGTGTAATGATAACCCTAAGTTAATGATTCAAAAGCTATCTAATTATTTTTTCTTCCGGCTGCTTTTAACTACGGTATTATCAATTTTCATAATCCAGTCGTAATCGAGTTGTCTTTTGGTAAGGTTGGCTGCCACAAGTTTAATTCTAACTGAATCACCAATCCTGAATGCCCAGCCACTTCTTTTACCCACAAGTGCATAATCGGATTCGATATAGATAAAATCATCGTAATCCTGCAAAGTGGAAATAGAAACTAATCCTTCACATTTATGGTCAATTGTTTCGGCCCAGAAACCAAAACCGGCAACACCAGATATAACAGCCTCAAACTCTTCCCCAAGGAATTGTTTCATGAATTCCACCTGCTTGTATTTGTTGGCAGCCCTTTCTGTTTCCATAGCGGCTCTTTCTCTTTCACTGGTATGCTGACACTTTTGCTCCATTTTCTTATCCGGCAAAATATGATCTTCCAAAATGCCTGAAAGTACCCGGTGTACCAAAATATCCGGATATCTCCTTATTGGTGAAGTGAAATGACAGTAGTGAGAAAAGCCTAACCCATAATGACCAATATTTTCAGATGTATATACTGCTTTAGCCATTGTCCGAATACCCAGCTGTTCCAAGACCCTTTGTTCAGGTAAACCCTTAACTTTTGTAAGCATTGTATTGAAAGACTTTGCTATATCTTCTGGGGTTTTAGTGCTAAACTGGTAACCAAATTTTTTTGCAAATTCAATGAAAGGAATAAGTTTCTCTTCGGTAGGCTGATCGTGAATGCGATATGGAAAAGGAACAGGCTTACCATTTAACTTTACTTCTGCTACTTTCAGGGCGATTGCCTTGTTAGCCAATAACATGAATTCCTCTATGAGCTGATGAGATTCTTTACTTTCTTTAATAATAATTCCTAAAGGAGCTCCGCTTGCATCGAGTTTAAACCGTACTTCCTGAGATGAAAAGTTTATAGCACCATTTTTCATTCTTTGCTTCCGCATAGACTGAGCAAACTCATTCAGCTTTAAAATTTCCAGGTCATACAATCCAGTACCTGTTTCTATGATCAACTGAACATCTTCATATGTAAACCGGTGATTGGAATGAATAACTGTTCTGCCAATCCACTGACTGATAATTTTTCCTTTTTCATCAAGCCTGAATATGCAGGAATAAGTGAGTTTGTCTTCATGCGGCCTCAAAGAACAAAGTTCATTTGATATACGTTCCGGTAACATAGGCACCACCCTGTCTGGGAGGTATACGGAAGTTGCTCTTTCATAAGCAGTAGCATCCAATGCTGATCCCTCTTCAATATAATGACTGACATCAGCAATATGCACACCAACAGAAATAGATCCATCCTGAAAGCGTTCGAAGCTGAGTGCATCATCAAAATCCCTGGCGTCTTCCGGATCGATTGTAAATGTCAATACATCACGGATATCTTTCCTTGCCTGCAGGTCTGATTTGGTTATAGCATCAGGAATTCTTGCCGTCTCTTCCATTACCTCTTCTGAAAACTGAACTGAAAACCCCTGTTCGATCAACAATTCCTTCATCGCCAGGTCACTTTCCTTTTCAGGAGTAATTACTTCAATGATTTCACCTTTGGGGCGTTTATCATCAGTTTCCCATGATACTATCTGTGCTATAACCCGATCACCATCTTTTGCTCCATTAAGCGATGTTAATGGAATAAAAAAGTCCGGAACAGGTTTGTTTCCCTGGGCAACGAAAAAAGCAAAGTCTTTGTTGACTTCTATCTCTCCAATGAATTGTTTCTGTTTCCTTTCAACAACCTGTGTTATTTTACCCTGTAATCTTCCTGTACGTTCATCTCCTTTAATCACTTCTACCCTTACCAGATCCCCATGAAACGCCCTATTAAAATCATGTGGTTTAATGATAATATCCCTCTCAAGTTCATCCACGACTACAAAGCCCATTCCTGATCTGGTTATTTCAAATCTACCCTTATGAAGGCTTTTATCCTTGTATTGTGCCCCCTTTTTTTTCCCACCTTTATTATTCTTCTGCTTACTGTTCTTTCTGCCCATTCTGGTGTATTTAAAGGTTATTGATGATTTCGGGCTCTGTAATACAATCTTCCTGCTTTACATAAAATGATTGAGGATATTCAAGAATTAACTGATTAAACTCAGCAGCCTGTCCAAATAAAAAATGAACGCTTATTGGCAAAATATAAATTGGAATATCTGCTAACTGATCTTTGTAACGCACCAACCGAACTGCATCTTTACCTGTTGTAAGAATTATTTTTTCTCCTTCAAGAATACTCTCAAACCTATGCTTTATTTCATTGACATCATCTATACTGAACAAGTGGTGATCATTGTAAAAAAGCGCGTCGTATGTTTTTGATTCATCATGAATATATTGTGTTAAAGGTTTGGGATTTGCAATGCCGCAAATAAGTAAGACCTCTGTTTCCTTAGTTAATGGATAGGTTGACCCATCAATAAAATGGTAAGGAGTACCGTACTTAATATTTGTGAAAAAAACCTGTTGATGATGTTGGGGAGCTAGCTCCTGCAAAACAAGAAAACGACCATGTTCGCTTAGATTTGAAGGACATTTTGTTACAATTATGATATCCGCCCTGTTTGCACTCGATGTCTGATCTCTGAGATCTCCGGTTGGAAGAAAAAAGTCTCGTGTATAAAGGTTATTGTATTCAGTAAGGATTATCTGGACACCCGCAATGATTTCCCGGTGTTGAAATGCATCGTCCAACACAATGACTTTTGTATCAGGTTTGTCAAACAAGAGTTCTGGAACGGCTTCTATCCTTTTTTCACAGACACTCACAGCAACATCAGGGTGATTGAGGTGAAACTGCATGGGTTCGTCACCAATTTCTATGGCAGTAGTGTTTTGACCTGCTAAAACATATCCGGAAGTCCTTCTTTTATACCCCCTGCTGATGGTTGCTACAGGATAATACTGCTTCAGAAGTGTAAGCATGTAATCAACCAAAGGAGATTTACCTGTTCCCCCTACACTCAGGTTACCTACTGAAAAAATGGGGATATTGAAGCTGACACCTTCTATAATTTTTTTATTGTAAAGGAGATTTCGAATCTTTACAACTATTCCATATAATAATGTAAATGGAAATAAAAATAACCTGAATGATCTGAGATAAATATTGTTAAAATGCATAAACACTTTCGGGTGTGATGCAAAAATCGAGCTTTTTATCGAAGAAATCGGCATCCTCAACAGAATCTACAGGAGAAAAGAACGAAAGTCCAATTTTTAACATTTCAGGTTTACATGCTGCAAGGAATCTATCATAATACCCTTTACCATATCCTACCCTGTTTCCCAGCTCATCAAAAATTAGCAAAGGAATTATCGCCATATCAATTTCTTCAGGCTGAATTTCAATGCCATTTTGTGGTTCAGGAATACCATATTTATTCAACTGATAAGATGTTTCTTCATCACATATGTAGTGTTTCATAGAATAATCTGCATCATTAAGAACCGGATGAACTACTTGTGCGCCTGGATTAATAAACTGGAGCCATTCCAGGATTGGATGGGGATTGGGTTCGTTGAATTGAACAGCAGGTATAAATGAATGTACAAGATGGAACACAGGAGTAGCAAGCTTTTGAAAATTGATGAGCAGCAAATCCTGCATAATATTCAGTTCTCTTACGGATAATGACATCCTTTTTTGCCTGTAAATTTTCCTGAGGGATGACTTGGTCATAGCAGTTAATCAGGAGAAGAAGCATTGATAAATATGGAAAAAATAGTTGTACCGTATTTACGTTCAGATCTGAAAAATGGAGTTTGCTGAAAGTTATTTCTAGGCGTATGTTCCAGTACAAACCAACCGTTTTCATTTAACAGCTCACGCGAAAAAACAATCTTTGGCAAATCTTCAATATTGCCGAGCGCGTAAGGTGGACCAGCAAAAATAAAGTTGAACTTCTCGCTACATTGTTGCATATACTTAAATACATCAGACCGGACTACTTTAAGTTCAGAGATTTTTAATTGGTTTGCAGATTTGTTGATGAAATCATACATGGCCGGGTCTTTTTCAACTATGGTAAGGTCTCTGACCCCTCTTGAATACAGTTCATAACTGATGCTACCTGTTCCACCAAACAGATCTAGTGATTTTACAGCAGAAAGATCAATATTATTTTCAATGATATTGAAAAGTCCCTCTTTGGCAATATCGGTTGTTGGACGGGTAAAAGGCATATTATTGGGAGGAGAAATTCTTCTCCCACCCAGCTCACCGCTAATTATACGCATTTTGCGATTAACATGATTGGCGTTAAAAAATGTATTGGCACACCTGTAATACTAAGCATCTGGTGAGCAGTCTGTGGAGGATTTTCAAATTCAATATTTAAAACATACCTGTTTAACTCTTTCCAGATACCGGATTCTTCATCAATCAATCCTGAAACCTCTACAAATGCGGATGTCAAATCGATATTAAACTTATCCGTGAGGTTGAGTAAGTGAAAGACTACATCTTCTTTTGTTTCATAATAAAAAGACTGTGCCAATAAAAGCTGGTCACCTTTCAAGGCATATACCTGCAATGATGAAGGGTAGAAATAAATCTTAAGCCAATTCTCTTTACCATACCTGATGTTCCTGAAAATTGACCTGAGGGCCAGTGTTGTAAAGTGATTATTTCTGGTATGGGGGTATTTATCACGCATCATATCGAACAGATATCTATTGCATCCATAGATATTGTTTAACTCCCACTGATGAACATCATCATTCATAACAAGCATGGACTCCATATCTCCATGAATTGTTTCAAGAAGCGTTTGCTCTAGCTCTTGTTTATACATGGATGAAGGCAGTAGTACAATCTCTTTTTGATTATGTACCAGAATCACATCAGAGAAGAGCAGTAAATAAACCTGATTTTCTGTAAGAATTTGTTGTATGACCCTTAAATCTGGCCTGCTTTTGAATTGATAAAATGCAATATGATAAAAGGTATCTCCTGATTTGTTACTAATACTCAGCGATAAATGATATTGCCCATATTCCACGCACAACTTCTTATCCTGCAAAGCAGAAATCTCTTCCAACGAAAGAGAAAATAAAAATGTTTCTGAGAGCGAATGGTAAGCCATATTTGCAAATTTAATGGTTTTGATGTTCAATTCAGTGGAACTATTGATGTAGGTTTGCAATCCAATCAGGAAAATAAATAAAGCAACCAGCTTTTATGTCTGAATCTTTGAAACTGAATATTGGCTACAGACAGATTTTACAGATGTCTTTACCTATAAGTTTTGCCATTCTTGTACCCCAGTTTAATTTTTTGATTAACAGCTTTTTTCTTGCCCAGCTCGGTCCGGGTAATATTGGTGCCTCCGGAATAACTGGTGTCTATTACCTGATTTTTTCAGCTATTGGATTTGGCTTAAACAATGGTTTACAAGCACTTATATCCCGAAGAGGTGGTCAGGATAGGGAACAGGAAATTGGTACTTTATTCATACAAAGTATTTATATAACCCTTTGTATTGCTTTTGTGGGTATTGTTTTAACCTATACTGTAGCTCCTTTAATTTTTGAAAGGAATACAGATCCGGCATTGTTTCAGAAATCAATGGGATTTCTTTATATCAGAATATGGGGATTGCCTTTTTTATACCTCTATCAGATGAGAAATGGTTTGCTCGTGGGAACCAATCAAAGTAAACTATTGATCTGGGGTACTTTGGCTGAAACCATTTCAAATGTTTTTCTGGATTATGTCCTGATTTTTGGACGATGGGGATTTCCGGAACTTGGTTTCAATGGTGCTGCCTATGCCTCAGTTTGTGCCGAGTTTATTGGCATGTTGGTGGTTTTTGTTATGATCAATGTGCGGGGTATGAGCAAACGCTTTGGACTATTTTCAAATTTTAATTTTGAATGGGAAACTACAAAAACAATCCTTATCCAATCATCTCCATTGATCATGCAATATGGCATCAGCATTATAAGCTGGGAATTTTTCTTTATCCTGGTTTCTCATGATGGTCCCATGGCTCTTGATATCAGTCAACTTATGCGTTTGCTTTTTGGCTTTTTTGGCATTTTCATCTGGGCATTTGCCGCTACCGCCAATACCATGGTAGCCAATATCATCGGTCAGGGTATGCGGAAAAGGGTAATGATACTTGTCGGCAGAATAATTCTATTAAGTTCTGGTTCCACTTTACTTATTTTTATTCCACTTCAATTTTTTCCGAGAGAATTGTTGTTACTTTTTAATGAAGATATCGCATACCTGGATGCTGCTATCCCGGTTTTACGTGTTGTTTCTATTGCCATTCTAATTATGTCAGTTGCAACAATTTGTCTGAACAGTGTTACAGGAACTGGAAATACGAGAATAAACCTGATGATAGAAGCGATAACGATTATTTTGTATTG
>JBILSG010000116.1:0-6895 GCA_044372235.1 Chitinophagaceae bacterium | reverse complement strand
GACTCAAACGTACCCTTGGAGCTGGCAACCTGATTGCACTTGGCATCGGCGCCATTATTGGTGCGGGTTTGTTCGTCCGCACAGCTGCAGCTGCTGGACAGGCTGCAGGCCCTGGTGTAACCCTTTCTTTTATTGTAGCCGCAATCGGATGTGCCTTTGCAGGTTTGTGTTATGCAGAATTTGCATCGATGATTCCCATTGCAGGAAGTGCTTACGCATATTCCTATGTAACCATGGGCGAATTAGTGGCCTGGATTATAGGTTGGGCTCTTATTATGGAATATGCTCTTGGAGCTGCAACCGTATCGATTGCTTGGAGCGAATACCTCAACAAGCTGCTGGGAGGAAGCATCCCCTATGAATGGTGCCATTCTCCCTTTGAAAGCTTTACTGACTCCTCAGGTGTTTTACACCAGGGTATCATGAACGCTCCTGCACTTATCATCCTGTTTCTGTTGTCGCTGCTCCTGATAAGGGGTACGCAGGAGTCAGCGATGGTAAACGCAGTGATAGTTTTCATTAAAGTGGCTGTGGTGCTTGTATTCATTGCATTGGGCTGGCAGTTTATCAATCCCGAAAACTATGTTCCTTATCTTATCCCTGCAAATGAACCTGCTGTGGTTGACCAGGCCGGTAAAGTAATCGCTGATTACAGTCCGTGGAACAAACACGGATGGGGCGGTATTCTGGGTGGAGCCGGTATCGTTTTCTTTGCATTCATAGGTTTCGATGCCGTATCAACAGCTGCACAGGAAGCAAAAAATCCCAAACGAGACATGCCCATTGGCATCCTTGGCTCATTGGTAGTGTGTACAATCCTTTACATTCTGTTTGGGCATGTACTTACCGGAGTTACCAACTGGAAGGAATTTGTTGACCCTGAAAAAGGAAGGGAAGCATCAGTTGCTTATACCATTGCAACCTACATGAAAGAATACAGCTGGCTTGCAACTGCAGTGACTGTTGCCATCCTTGCAGGATTCTCTTCTGTGATTTTAGTTATGCTGATGGGACAAAGCCGTATTTTCTATACGATGAGTAACGATGGCCTGATACCCAAAGCATTTGGAGATTTACACCCAAAATACAAAACACCATATAAATCGAATATGATTCTTTTCGTATTCGTAGGTGCTTTCGCCGCATTTGTACCGGGACATGTTGCCGGGGACCTCACAAGCTTTGGCACGCTCTTCGCTTTTGTACTCGTGAGTATTGGCGTCTGGATGCTGCGGGTTAAAGCTCCGAATCTGGAAAGACCATTCAGAGCTCCTTTAGCCCCGGTTGTAAGTGTACTGGGTGCTCTAATCTGTACAGCCATGATTGTAGGACTTGATGAACAAACCCTGAAAGTAGCTTTTGGGTGGATGGCACTTGGACTCGTTGTTTACTTCGTCTACAGCAAAAAGAACAGTAAACTCAACTCCTGATTTAATTGTATCTATAAGCATTGAAAAGGCTGCACGGATTTAACTGTGCAGCCTTTTCTCAGTTAAATACTACATTTGCTGTTCTAAAACGAAAATGATGGCTTTCAGGTATCTGATAGGTTTTACCATTCTCACAATATGCATTTCCGGTTGCTCCAATACGCCCGTATCTCAAAACATGGCCGGGTGGTATACTATGGAACAACAGGTTTTTACCGCAAACGGAACGGAAACACGCATTGATGATGGTGTGCAAAAGAAGGTATATACAGACGAATACTATGCCTATACCAATATGCGGGAAGACAGCACGGCTTCATTTGGGTTTGGGTTTTATACCTTTAAGAATAACATACTTACTGAAAACAATATATTCAGCACATCGTTGCTTGACACAGCTCAAAACTTTCAACTCGGTATCATACCACATGAAACGGGGTATCGCCAGGAAATACCAGAAATAATTATCAGTGGCATCCCCAATAAACTTGTAGAAGAATACACCAAAATAAACTTTTCAAAACAATCGGAGCTCGACGGTGTCTGGAAACTTGCTGAATATTACACAGTAAGCAATGGAGATACTACATGGAATAAAAGAGATCAGTATAAGATCTTCCAAGGAGGTTATTTTATGTTTGTTCAGTACTATGTTGATAGTCTTGACAACTCAAAACACAAAGGTTTTGGATTTGGGAATTTTGACTGTTCGGGTACAGAGCTCACTGAAACGAATATTTTTTCAAGTTTCACTGCAAACAACGGAGTTCCCTTACAAATTCTGATCAAGAAAGACAGTGATACAAGCTATACTCAACAAATTGGTGCAGGGAGCAATAGCATAGCTGTTGAAACGTATACCAGAATGCCCAGACTAAACAAATAAGAAAGAGGTGCGTATGGCAAACTGCCGTAAATTTGCCAATTAATCTGCAAATACATCATTATGGGAAGGATATTTGAAGTAAGAAAGCATGCCATGTTTGCCCGGTGGGACAGAATGGCCAAACAATTTACCAGGATTGGTAAAGAAATTGCCATTGCCGTAAAAGCTGGAGGACCTGACCCCGGTACAAATCCTGCACTGAGGCGCTGCTTTCAAAACGCCAAGAGTGTCAACATGCCCAAAGACAGGGTTGAAGCGGCCATTAAGCGTGCCTCAGGAAAAGAAATGGATAACTTCGAGGAAATCCTTTACGAGGGATATGCCCCGCACGGCGTAGCAGTTCTTGTTGAAACTGCTACAGACAATCATGTAAGGACAGTTGCCAATATCAAATCTCATTTTAACAAAGGCAATGGTGCAATGGGCACCAGTGGAAGCGTAAGTTTCCAATTTAAAAAAATGGGCGTATTCAAGCTCAAAAATGAAGGATTGAACCCTGATGAACTGGAGTTGGAACTGATTGACTTCGGGCTGGAAGAAATGGGGGAAAGCACAAACGACAATGGAGAAGACGTTTTTGTGATTCGCTGTGCATTCAATGATTTCGGAAATATGCAAAAAGCACTTGAAGAAAAAAACCTCAATCCAATAAGTGCAGAAGTGGAATGGATTCCCTCATCAGTTGTTGAACTAGGCGAGGAACAGGTTCAGGATGTGCTTAAACTTGTAGACAGACTGGAACAGGATGATGACGTCCAAAAGGTATTTCACAACCTGAAATAAAATGCAAAAACAAACTGGAAAGCCCGCAATTTCCATCGTTTTTTATGATGGCTATTGTGGGCTTTGCTCTGGAACAGTGAAGTTTCTGTTGGCAAAAGACAAAAATAAGGACTTATATTTTGCACCACTTGAAGGGAGGACTTTTGTTAACCTTTTACAATCAGGAGAAGTTCTAGCCAGGAAAAATTCAGTTGTCTTTTACCATGATGGAGTAGCTTTTTACGAATCAGACGCCACTTTTGCTATTATGTCTGTTTTACCATCACCCTGGAGATTTTTAGCTTTGCTGAGGTTCATCCCACTATCAATCAGAAATTTTGCCTACAAGATAATAGCGAAAAACAGAATCAGCTGGTTTGGCAGAAATGATACCTGTTATATTGCAACAGGCATAGATGCAGAAAGAATGCTTCCCTGAAATAGCTACTCAGCTATGATCTCTTTTATTAGCAGTGCAATATCCTCAAGATTGGGTTTAGAGAAGTAATCCCCATCACTACCATAAGCCGGTCTGTGTTGCTGAGCACAAAGTATACGTGGGGAGGCATCAAGCCATTTGTATCCACCCTGCTTGTCCATAACCTCTGCAAACATAAAAGAGGTTGCGCCACCAGGAACATCTTCATCAACAAAGAGTATTCTATTGGTTTTTTTCAAAGATGCAAGAATATGGTGATTGAGGTCAAAAGGCATCAATGTCTGCACATCAACAACTTCTACATCAATACCGGTTTTATGAAGCAACTCAGCTGCTTCCTGAACAATTCTCAATGTTGAGCCATAGGAAACTACGGTTATATCCGTTCCTTGTCTTACTACTTCCGGAACACCTAAAGGAACCTTATAAGCCAGCAAATCATCCGGAATAGACTCTTTTAACCTGTACCCGTTTAGGCTTTCAATGACAACACCAGGATCTTTTCCAGCCAGCAGGGTGTTGTAGAATCCTACTGCCTGTAACATATTTCTGGGCACACATACATGGACACCCTTCAATGCATTGATAAGGATACCCATTGGAGAACCGCTGTGCCATATCCCTTCAAGCCTGTGGCCCCTGCTTCTAACGATAACTGGAGCAATTTGCTTTCCGGCAGAACGGTAATGCATGGAAGCCACATCGTCACTCAATATCTGCAAACCAAACAACAGGTAATCCAGGTACTGGATTTCAGCAATAGGTCTAAGTCCGCGCATAGCCATACCTACACCCTGCCCCATAATGGTAAGCTCTCTGATACCCGTGTCAAATATCCTGTGTGCACCATACTTTGACTGGAGTCCTGCAAATCCCTGATTTACGTCACCAATCTTACCCAAATCCTCACCAAATGCAACAACAACAGGGTTTGTTTCAAAAAGTTTGTCGAAGTATTTATTCAAAACCTCATAACCATTGACAAAAGGAGAATGATCATGAAATCCGGGATCCGGTAATTGACCTGTGCCTGGCATTGGCTCTACCAGATGTAACTTTGTATTGTAGAGTGCCTTGTTTTGCGCTTTAAGTGCATTATACATGAGCTGAAGGTCGCCGGTCAGTTGTGTATTTCCGGCCAGCAAAACAGACTGTTGCAGTGCTGCCATAACATCACGCCTGAAAGGAACTGTATTAGAAGCAAGCTCATTGTAAACGGAATGTATCCCTTCAGAAGGCATTGATTTCAATACAGTCTGAATAAGATCCAATGCCTGCTTTTTCTGCTGCTGTATAGGCTGCTCAAATAAGCGCCAGGTATTTAACCTGCACTCGTTTACATAATGTCGTGACTTTTCTTCAATTTCAACCAACTCCTCTTCAGCTGCGAGGGCATTTTCAAGAATCCATTTGCGCATTTGCGCAATACAATCCCAATCACGCTCCCATTGCAATCGCTCAGGGCTTTTATACCTTTCGTGACTGCCTGAAGTTGAATGACCTTGTGGCTGAGTCAATTCATCCACATGAAATAACACCGGAATGTGTTCTGCTCTCGCCAGAGAAACCCCTTCTTCAAAGGCCTCACAAAGCTGAGCATAATCCCATCCTTTAACTTTGATGATCACCATCCCATTGGAATGGGTAGTCTTTTCAAAACCAGACAGGGCTTCGGATATAGAGGCTTTAACTGTTTGAATTTCTTTGGGTACTGAAATGCCATAACCATCATCCCACACAAAAACCACAAGAGGAACCTGTGAAACAGCTGCCGCATTCATGGTTTCCCAAAAATGCCCTTCACTGGTAGAAGCATCCCCTATAGTACAAAAACAAACCTCATTACCCTGATGCGAAAAACTGGTGAGATTATGAAGTGATGGGACATTACGAAAAACCTTTGAAGCATAGGCAAGACCAAGAGCCTTCGGCATATGACCAGCTGTAGGCGCCATGCCGGCAGCCATATTTTTGCGATTAGCAAGGTCCAGAAAGTCTCCTTTGTCGTCCAAGAAAGGAGTACAAAAATGACTATTCATATTCCTGCCGGCACTATGTGGGTCGTGTGCAGGATCAGGATCAGCATAAAGCTGTGAGAAAAACTCGTTGATAGTAGCAGCACCAATGGCAAAAGCAAGGGTCTGATCCCTGTAATAGCCTGCATAATGGTCACCCGGCTTAAAAAACTTAGCCATGGCCACCTGCGGTACTTCCTTCCCATCACCAAAGATGCCAAATTTTGCCTTCCCCGTTAATACTTCCTTACGCCCCATGAGGCTGGCCTGCCTGCTCTCACAAACCAATCTGTAGTCATCGATTACAGTCTTCCGGAATGCTTCGAAAGACAATGCTTCAGCTGACTGGGTTTCAGAAGTAGGCAATACGTCCATGTCTGCAAATCTAGACAATATTTATTTCTTTATCTGCTTATCATAATCGGCTGGGGCCAGAACCTCTCCTGCAATCTTCAACTCGTAGGGTACATCAATTCCCTTGATTTTCACAAATACAGTCTTCTCAAAAGCACCTGGTGCAGCTGCATTGAATCCTGCTTTGATCTTATCTGCCTTTGTTTTCATTACAGGTTGCTGAGGCCAAGTAGGCGTTGTACAACCACAGGATGCAGTTGCAGTTTCAATAATTATAGGTTCGTTGCCTACATTGAGAAATTCGAAATCATGCGTAACAGGAACGCCTTGTTTTATTTTCCCGAAGTTGTGGCGAATTTCTTTGAATTTAACCACATCCTCTGCTTTTTTGGCACCTGTTTGTGCAAAACCAGCAAGGGCTATAACAGATACGACAAGGCTTAACATTAACTTTTTCATTTTTTTGAATTTATGTTATTTATATAAAGTTAAGATGAACTACAATCATTTTAGTCTGACAGTTTTTAATGACGAGACTATCCTGTTAGGCGGAGCAGGTTGATCAGGTGTTTTCCAGACATTACCCTTTATGGTGAGAACTAATTGCTGACCACCGGCATAAAAAACCTGAATTGTCTTTTCAAAAGGACCTTCTGCAGCAGCATTAAATCCCACTTTCACTTCAGACTTAGCTCCGGGAGCAACAGGCTGCTTTGACCACTCAGGTGTTGTACATCCACAGGAAGCCTGAATATTGTCTATCAACACAGGTTTCAATGAAGGATTCTCCAGGATAAACACATGAAAGACCGGCCTACCCTGGGGGATACTTCCAAAGTCAAAAACCGATTTACGCGCTTCAAGCATGCCAATATGCTGATCACTGGTTTGAACCTGAGCCAGGGTAAAAACCGGTAAAAAGAAAAATACAACCTGTAGAACCCTGTTCAGCTTCATGACAATCATTTAACGCTATCCGAAATTACATATTGTTTTGGATGCTACCAAT
>JBILSG010000115.1:0-6923 GCA_044372235.1 Chitinophagaceae bacterium | reverse complement strand
TATCCCGGATAAAATCAGTAATCCGTTTATCCTAAGCAACTGCGAATGGGTCAGAAACTGTAACAACCTGTCGCCTGCAAACCTGCCCATCGTCATACACAATGCAAAAGCTGTATATCCAGCTGTACTGGAAGTATGCAAGGCTTGAATAACCTGCCTGTAATACAGTGAACTCCAGTCTGCCATGGCTCCTTCAGACATGGCCACGCAAAAACAGATCAAACCTAGTAGCAGCAATCCCTTTCCAGGCAATACAAAAACGCGCTGCTTTTCTCCGGTTTCAGCAGTATCGGGCACCAAAAAAATATAAAAAAACAGCGCTGCGGCGGCGGCAACAGCACCTATCCATGCGAAATGCCCACTGACTGCAACATTAAAATTCATCATCAGTCCGCTGACTGCAGCAGCAGCAAAAGCACCAAGACCCCACATGGCATGCAGGCTGGATAGTATCGTCTTTCCCATGATTTGCTGAATGGCAAGCCCCTGGGCATTCATAGCAATATTGGCCAGGTTACCTAACATGCCAAAAAGAAATAGTGATATAGCCAACACTTCCAGGTTAACTGAGATGCCCGTTGCGAACAAAAAAACTCCATACAAAACGAGAACAACAGCACTTACCTGCCTGCTACCGCACCGTTGCACCAACCAACCAGAAGCAGGCAAGGCGGAAAGGGCACCAAGCGGCAACATGAACAAAACGCCACCCAGTTCTGCTTCACTCAAATTAAACCTGTCTTTCACATCCGGTATCCTTGAAGCCCAGGTTGAAAATACCATCCCAAGAAAGAAGAAATAAACGGAAATAGCTGGTCTGCGCAGTGATTCTTGCTTGAACACATCGTTATTTTTAAAAAAACGAAATTAAACGAAAGGAACAACTTTCAGTACCATGATTTATATTCGGACAAAATTCCTGACTGTGATAAAAAAATATGTTTTACTGATATGCGCTGGTTTCTTGTTCTCGCAATGCAAAAAAGAAACCAACGGTGGGGGTACACCTGAAACCACACCTTCTGTTTTTGTGGCAGATGTAAAACAACCGGAGGGCAACACAGGTATCAATAAGATGAATTTTACGATTACGCTAAGTGCCGCATCAGCAAAAGAAGTCAGCTTTAAAATTGTTACCAAGGAAGTCTTTGCCAAAAGTATTGAAGACTTTACTGCAGTTGACCAGCGTATCACTTTTGCACCCGGAGAAACAACCAAATCGCTTTCTGTAGATATTGTTGCCGATGATATCAAGGAAGGTACAGACGACTTTCAGCTTTTCGTTTCAGAGCCTGTCAACTGCATTGTACCAAGTCCATTTGCAACAGGCACCATTGAAAACGACGATTCCAAAATACCCGTAAGTGAAGCAGGGTATACTACACCCGCAAGTTATGCAGGAAAAACACTGGTATGGGCTGATGAGTTTGAAGGAAGCGGATTAAACACAACCAACTGGAATTATGATGTGGGCGATGGCTGTGCCAGGAACAATTGCGGCTGGGGAAACAACGAGCTGGAGTTCTATACAGAAGGCGATAACCTCATTTTCGCAAATGGAAAAATGATTATCGAAGCGAGAAAAGAAAGTAGAGGTGGTAAAAATTACACTTCAAGCCGACTGACCACAATGGGCAAAAAATCATTTAAGTTCGGAAGAATTGATATACGGGCTAAATTACCAAAAGGTCAGGGAATCTGGCCGGCACTCTGGATGCTTGGCGATAACTTCCCTACTGCCGGATGGCCGACTTGTGGCGAAATTGATATGATGGAGTTTCTGGGTCACGATCTCACAAAAGTCTACTCTACCATTCATTTCAAATCTGGCAATAATCCGAGAAATATTTCCAAATCCTTCATCAATAGCACACCCCTGCCTGATGAGTTCCATGTTTACTCCCTTGTTTGGGAAACAGATAAAATGCGCATGTTGATTGACGACAAGCTCATTGGAGAATTTTTAGCCAGCGAATTGGGTGGGGCTGCCAACCCGTTTAATGACAAATTCTTCTTCCTTTTTAATGTTGCAGTAGGCGGTAACTGGCCTGGCTCACCCAATACAACCACTTATTTTCCACAGTGGATGTTTATAGACTATGTCAGGGTTTTCCAATAAAGACATAAAAAAAGGGACCATGAAGGTCCCTTTTTAATTTATTTCAGTCGGCATTAAACAGCTGTTGCACCTTCCAACAATACAGTGACTTTATTATTGAATACTTCAATGAAGCCACCCTTTACTGCATAGGAGGAGTTGTTTTTACCTGATTTATCCAACAGGATTTTTACAACGCCATTTCCCAGGGCACTGACTAAAGGGGCATGTTTTTCAAGCACTTCGAAGGAACCCTCAACACCAGGCAACTGAATACCATAAGCATCACCTGCAAAGAGTTTTTTCTCGGGAGTAAGTATTTCAATCTGCATTTCCTGAATGTGTTTTAATTAACCTTTGGCAGCAGCCATCATTTTCTTACCCTTCTCAATAGCATCTTCAATGGTACCTACCAGGTTGAATGCTGCTTCAGGATACTCATCCACTTCACCATCCATGATCATGTTGAAACCGCGAATGGTATCATTGATATCAACAAATACACCCTTCAGACCTGTGAACTGCTCAGCCACATGGAATGGCTGACTGAGGAAACGCTGAACCCTTCTGGCACGTGAAACCGTCAGTTTATCCTCATCACTCAATTCATCCATACCAAGAATTGCGATGATATCCTGTAGTTCCTTGTAACGCTGTAATATCAGCTTTACCCTGTTGGCACAATTGTAATGCGCTTCCCCTACAATCATGGGAGTCAGAATCCTTGAAGTTGAATCCAGCGGATCAACGGCAGGATAGATACCAAGGTCGGCAATCTTACGACTCAATACAGTTGTAGCATCAAGGTGGGCGAAAGTTGTTGCTGGAGCCGGATCGGTAAGGTCATCTGCAGGTACATATACTGCCTGAACAGAAGTGATTGAACCATTCCTTGTTGAAGTAATCCGCTCCTGCATCAATCCCATCTCAGTTGCCAGTGTAGGCTGATAACCTACGGCTGATGGCATCCTTCCCAAAAGGGCAGATACTTCAGAACCAGCTTGAGTGAAACGGAAGATATTATCTACGAAGAAAAGGATATCCTTTCCTTTGCCTTCACCATCCCCATCACGGAAATATTCTGCAATTGTAAGTCCGCTCAGCGCAACCCTTGCACGAGCTCCAGGAGGTTCATTCATCTGTCCGAATACAAACGTAGCTTTTGAATCCTTCAGGCCTTCCATATCCACTTTATCAAGATCCCATCCACCTTCTTCCATGCTATGCTTGAAATCATCACCATATTTCATGATGCCTGCCTCAATCATCTCTCTCAACAGATCGTTCCCTTCACGGGTACGCTCACCAACTCCTGCAAACACCGAAAGACCACCATAGCCTTTGGCAATATTATTAATCAACTCTTGAATCAAAACCGTTTTACCCACACCAGCACCACCGAAAAGTCCGATTTTACCACCCTTGGCATAAGGCTCAATCAAATCAATAACCTTGATACCTGTAAAAAGGATTTCAGTAGCTGTGCTCAGGTCTTCAAATTTGGGAGGTTTGGCATGGATGGCCCTGCCATTCTGCTTGGATACAGCTGGCAATCCATCAATCGGATCACCTGTAACATTGAAAAGACGCCCGTTGATGGCATCACCTGTTGGCATGGATATTGGTCTGCCTGTGTCAGTTACTGCAGTTCCTCTTACAAGGCCCTCTGTACCATCCATAGCAACACAACGCACGCTATCTTCACCAAGGTGCTGCTGAACTTCAAGCACAAGCTTGTCGCCATTTTCACGCTGCAATTCAAGGGCATTGTAGATCTCAGGAAGCTGTCCGTTGAAATGTACGTCAACAACGGCACCGATTACCTGTTTTATTTTACCTGTATTTGACATGTTTATTGTTTGAAATGGATAAATGTCGATTTCAGGGCGCAAAGGTAAGCAGGAAGCACGGATTGGAAAAATCAGCAGGCAATTTTTTTCAGGAATACCTCCGTTTACTGTAACTGTACATAGAGAATGGCTGCCAGAATGGCGCCTGCGAGGGGACCAACAACCGGTATTGGAGCATATTTCCAGTCACTTCCACCTTTCTGTCTGATTGGGAGGAGGGCATGAATGATTCGTGGACCAAGATCTCTGGCTGGGTTAATGGAGTAGCCAGTTGGACCACCCATACTCAATCCGATACCAAGTACAAGGAGGGCAACAGGAAGGGCATCCAATGCGCCGAGTTTCATTTCCCCTTTCTGGATATGCAGTATGGCAAACATGAATATGAAGGTGGCAATGGTTTCCGTAATAAAATTATTGATAGGTTTTCTGATAGCTGGCCCTGTAGAAAAAACAGCAAGGATAAGTTCTTTGTCAGTTGTTTCAGAAAAATGATCCCGGTATGTGAGCCAAGTAAGAATTGAACCGATGAATGCACCCAGAAACTGGGCCAGTATGTACGAGGGAACAAGATCCCAGCTGAATTTACCTGCTACTGCTAATCCCACAGTTACAGCAGGATTCAAATGCGCGCCGCTGTCTTCAGCGGATATGTAAACACCCACAAACACAGCAACAGCCCAGGCCAAAGCAATTACAATCAAGCCTGCGTTGTTTCCTTTTGTCCGGGCAAGCAAAACATTGGCAACCACTCCGGAGCCAAGGGTGATTAAGACAGCAGTACCGGCAACTTCAGCAACAAATGGTGTCATGGCAAACAAATTTTAACCAATATAATTAATTTTCTGACAATATATTATTTGCCAGATACCCTCCGGCCAGTTCATGAAAAGATTTTACCTGATGCGTAATCCAATCCTCATTTTCATTTAGCAGTCCGGCCATCAACTGCGCCACAGGCAATGCAGCTGCAAGGGCCTTCTCTGCATCTAAGAAAAGCAATCTTGATCTTCTGGCCAGTATATCCTCTACCGTCATGGCCATTTCTTCTCTAACAGACCAGATAATTTCAGCCTTGCAGTAGGAATGCCCTTCTGCAATTGGCATGCCCATTTCCGGATCCTGCTGAATAAGCTGCTTAATATGAACTGCATCTGTTCCATAGGAAGAAAATCTCTCCCCGTAATGAACGAAACTGGTTGCACCATGTAGCTTTAACTTTCTTGTTTTACACTTTATTACGGGCAGTTTGGCCACAAAAGCAGCATTGTTTACAGCATCCTTGGCCATTTTCCTGTAAGTTGTCCACTTGCCTCCGGTAATTGTAATAAGGTTACTCCCAGAAACTAAAATGGTATGATCACGAGATGCCATTGCAGTGCTGCCATTGTTTGAAGTCTTTACCAATGGTCTCAAACCGGCAAAAACCGAACGTATATCAGCATACGTTATTGGCTTCTGACTGTACGCATTGAACTGAGCTATGATGAAATCAATTTCTGCCTTCAACGCAACAGGCTCCTCCCTGATCTCGTTTAAGGGGGTATCAGTGGTCCCGATAACAATTGATTCCTGCCAGGGTAACGCAAACAATACCCGTCCATCTTTGGTTTTGGGTATCATGAGGGCCTGATTGCCTGGGAAAAACGCTTTGTCAACAACCAAATGGACCCCCTGGGAGGGCATAACGGCAGCTGGCGAAGCCTGATCATCCATATCCAGTATACTATCAACAAAAACCCCAGTTGCATTGATAACAACCCGGGATTCGAGGTTATACTGCATATCTCTGAGCTCATCCTGTACTGTTACGCCGGTCACCTTGCCACTGAATTTGACGAGTGCTGAAACGCTCATGTAATTTATCAATATAGCTCCCAGGTCATGAGCAGTTAATGCGAGTGTGATGGCCAGCCTGGCGTCATCAAATTGTCCGTCGAGGTAAGCAACTCCTCCTTTCAATCCATCCTTTTTCAAAAAGGGAATTTCTGATAAAACTGTTTTCCGGCCCATTACTTTTGTTCTGCCCAGACTGAGTTTACCAGATAGCATGTCATAGAGTGCAAGTCCGATGCCGTAAAACCATTTGTCAAAGAAACTGTATGCGGGTATTATGAATTGCTGAATGCGTGTGAGGTGAGGTGCGTTGGCAAGCAAAAAACCTCGCTCCCGGAGGGCTTCAACAACCAGTTTGATATTTCCCTGTGCGAGGTATCTCACCCCACCGTGAACCAGTTTGGTGCTGCGGCTTGAAGTGCCTTTGGCAAAATCGCCCTTTTCGAGCAGCAACACCCTGAACCCCCTTTGTGCGGCATCAACAGCAATGCCCAGCCCTGTTGCACCACCACCAATAACGATGATATCCCAAACGGGCACTTTATCAAGGGTTTCAATGGCATTATTTCTGTTCAATTGTATAAATTATAGTTTAACAAGTCAGTTATGAGGCAGACCAGGCGAGTACGGCCCTTACAGCCCTTTTCCATGCACTTAACTTTTCTTGTACCAGGTCATTTTCCATTCCGGGCTGAAAATCCCCCGACACTTTCCACTGAGCTGAAATCTCTTCCACAGATCCCCAGAAACCCACAGCAAGTCCCGCAAGGTAGGCAGCACCCAATGCAGTGGTTTCAATAACTTCCGGCCTCAATACCCTTACAGAAAGTATATCACTTTGAAACTGCATCATAAGGTCATTGACGGTAGCGCCGCCATCAACACGCAGTTCAGCAATGGAAATTCCGGCATCAGACTCCATGGCTTTAAGTACATCATAGGTCTGGTATGCAATACTCTCCAGTGTTGCCCTGGCAATATGTGCATCTGTAGTACCTCTTGTTATGCCAAAAATTGTTCCCCTGGCATAAGGATTCCAATGCGGTGCGCCCAGTCCTGAAAATGCGGGAACAACCACCACACCATCCGTGTGGGGGACAGAAGCGGCCAAAGCCTGAACATCAGCAGAACTCCGGATG
>JBILSG010000114.1:0-6930 GCA_044372235.1 Chitinophagaceae bacterium | reverse complement strand
TCATCAGCATTGAGTTCCTGGGGAGTCCAGATGTTTACATGAATAAGCTGATCTCCCTTTTCATAAGAGTTTATGGAAGGAAAACCCTTTCCTTTTAACCTGAAAATTTTACCACTTTGGGTACCAGGAGGTATTTTGATTTTAGCCCTGCCGTCAATGGTTGGAACCTCTATCTGGGTACCGAACACAGCATCAGGAAAACTGATGTGCAGGTCGAAAATAACATTCAGGTTATCCCGATGAAGCTCAGCATGGGCTTCTTCCTCTATTACAACTATAAGGTCTCCATTCGCACCACCCCGTTCACCTGCGTTTCCTTTCCCTCCCAGGCTCAATTGCATACCATCAGCAACGCCTGCAGGAATATCAATGTTTACAGTTTCATCAGCATACACACGGCCTTCCCCTTTACATGAGGTACACTTACTGGTTATGGTAGAACCCTCGCCATTACAGGTGGGGCATGTACCAACGGTTTGCATCTGGCCAAGGAAGGTATTGGTAACCTTTCTGACCTGTCCACTCCCATTGCATGTTGAACAGGTTTGAACAGCATTCTTATCCTTGGCTCCTGAGCCTGAACAGGAAGTGCACCCTGTATATTTTTTTACCTTAACGGTTTTACTTGCCCCTTTTGCAATCTCCTCATAATTCATTTTGAGTTTAATCCTCAGGTTACTCCCCCGGGTACCCCTTGCGCGTCCACCACTCTTTTGTCTGCCACCTCCTCCAAAAAAGCTGCCAAAAATATCATCCCCGAAAATGTCACCGAAATTGCTGAATATGTCATCCATATTCATCCCCTGTCCACCACCGCCAAAACCACGGTTGCCGTTCATACCGGCATGTCCAAACCGGTCATACTGAGCCCGCTTATCCTGATCGCTCAGAATTTCATAAGCTTCTGCAGCTTCTTTGAATTTGTCTTCTGCAGCTTTATCGCCCGGATTACGGTCGGGATGAAACTGCATAGCCACCTTGCGGTATGCTTTCTTTATTTCATCAGCAGTGGATGATTTGGTAACACCAAGAATTTCGTAATAATCCCTTTTTGACATGCTTCTAATTTAAGTTTAACGCTTATTTTCCTACCACAACTTTTGAAAAACGGATAATTTTATCATTCAGCATATACCCTTTCTCCACTTCATCAACCACTTTACCTTTCATGTTTTCATCAGGCACGGGTATTTCGGTTATGGCTTCATGAACATCCGGATTAAACTCTTCTCCGATGCTGTTCATCTCTTTCAACCCTTTTGACTGCAGGGTATTTCTGAATTTGGTGAAAACCAACTGGATTCCCTCCCTGATTTGCTTGAGGTCGTCACTTTTCTGCATCTGCTTTTCAGCCCTGTCACAATCGTCCATTACCTCGAGCATCGACTGTATAACTTCACGCCCAGCAGTCTGAATAAGTTCCACACGCTCTTTAGCATTCCGTCTTTTGAAATTGTCAAAATCAGCGTATAGGCGGATATACTTCTCTTTTTGTTCCTGAATTTCTTTCTGAAGTTTATCCAGTTCTCTTGAATCTTCCGGCAGATTTTCGCCCTGAGCGGATTGTTCAGGAGCTATTTCCGCGTTGTGCTGCATTTCTTTTTCATCCATGGTAATATAATTTTGCAAAATTCACTGCTCAAATGTCTTGCCACAGGCTATTGACAAGCCAAATTGTCTGATTTTCTTTTTCCAGCAATGCAAATTTCCGTCATTTCCCTGAAAGATTACCTTTGCAGTATGAAGAAAGTGGTTTTAAAGCGAAAAATCGGCAATCGGGTGCTACTCGGGCATCCCTGGATATTCTCCAATGAAATAGATTTGATGGACGATGAACTGGAAGCAGGAGAGATAGCCGAGGTGCTGACCTTTGATAAAAAATTCCTTGGAAAGGGGTATGTCAACCCGCAATCCAGGATTCCTGTGCGGCTACTTACAAGAGACAAGCAAGAGACTATTGACGGACAGTTTTTTTATGAAAAAATAGCAAAGGCCTGGGCATACAGAAAGAGGATTGGTTATGTTGAAAACTGCAGGCTGATTTTTGGCGAAGCCGATGGCATACCTCAGCTTATTATTGATAAGTTCAACGATTATTTTGTAATCCAGACCCTGGCACTTGGGATAGACCGCTGGAAGCCTGAAATTGTCTCAGCACTTGAAAAGATTTTTTCACCCAAAGGAATCTTTGAACGCAATGACGTTCCTGTAAGGGAACTTGAAGGCATGGAACAAAAGAAGGGGTTTCTCTCAGCTCCTTTTGATACTAGGATTCCCATCACGGAAAACGGACTGAATTTCATCGTTGATGTGGAAAAGGGACAAAAAACGGGATATTTTCTTGACCAGCGAGACAACCGGCGGGCCATCAGACATATTGTCAAAGATGCGGATGTACTCGGCGCATTTTGCTATACTGGTACATTTGAAATACATGCGGCCCATTATGGTGCCAAAAGTGTGCTGGGTTTGGATATATCTGAGAATGCAGTTCAGCAAGCCAGGGAAAATGCAGCCCTGAACAACCTGAAAAACATCAATTTTCAGGCAATTAATGCCTTTGATGCCCTAAAACAATGGAGTAAGGAAGAGAAGAAGTGGGATGTTGTGATGCTTGACCCACCCTCCTTCACAAAAACCAGGGATAACATACAGAAGGCCATCAGCGGATACAAGGAGATCAACCTACGGGGCATGAAACTCATCAGACCCGGAGGGTTTCTGGTAACTTCTTCCTGCACAAACCTCGTTCCACCCGATTTATTCTATGAAATCATAGAGATGGCAGCAAAAGATGCCAGGAGAACACTGAGGCAGGTAACCTTTCAGGCACAGTCGGCAGACCACCCCATACTTCGCGGATTGGAAAATACGAACTACCTTAAATTTCTGATTGTACAGGTAATCTGATTATTTCTCAACCTGAAATTTGCCTGTATCAAGAAGCAGCCCATGACTGTCTTTAAACTGGAAAATATAGATCCCCCGATTGAATCCGGCCAAATCTATGTACACGTTCTTACCAGGCTGGTTGGTAACCAATAGTTTTTTACCCATGAAATTATAGATTACAAGGGTAGCAGGGATTGCGGTATGCTTATAGTGGATGCTGACAAATGACCTGGCAGGATTGGGATAAATGCTGGTCCTTCTCACATTGTCTCCCAATGTTGTCTTTTTAACCTGTGCCTGTCCGGCCATGGTAAAAAGAAATGATATGATGAGGAGTAACAGCTTCATAGTATTAAGATGATAACGAAGTTAGGTAAAAAGCAAAAAAAAGTCATGCAATACTGCATGACCTTCTTTGAAAATGATTTTTTGGTAGTTATCCAATTGCTTCGAGCGTCTGTTTGATGGCATCAAAGTTTGGCAGATCACCTGCACTTTCCAGCACTTCTGCGTATTGAATTGTGCCTTCCTTATCTACTACAAATGCAGCACGGCGTGAAACACCTTTCATATCAAAAACAAACTCATCGTAAATAGCTTCGTAAGCCTGAGCGGTTGTTTTGTTGAAATCAGAAAGCAAAGGGAAATTGTATTGCTGTTCTTCCTTGAATTTAGCCAGGGTAAAAATTGAATCCACTGAAATTCCAACTACATCTGCATTAAGGCTTGTGTAAACATTCAGGTTATCACGAACTGAACACAATTCTGTGGTACAAACCCCTGTAAAGGCTTGAGGGAAAAACAGGATAACGAGATTTTTGCCTTTATAATCTGCCAGGTTTACTTTTGTTTTCTCAGAATTGAATAAACTGAAGTCAGGAGCCTGTTGACCTTTTTGAATTGCCATGTGTAGTTAATTTAATTGTGAATTTCGATGTTTGTAATTGCAAAAATAGAACATTGAAGGTGAAAACTTGTTCACCAAAAAAGCAGCAATTTTTTCAAAATCTTCAGGGCCTTTTTACTAGCCTGATATTGTAGAAAAAACTGTTTGAAATTGCTCTGGCCTGAATGGAAGTAAGCGTCCGGTTGTAGAGAAACCATTTGGCATTTAGCCGAAGAAGGGGCCCCGATCCCTGAGGAAATTCTGCTGTTACTGATACATCATTCTGATTGCCGTACCAGGTTCCTGTAATGTTTTCATTCCCTTTGAAAGCATTTACGGTGCCATTCTTGTTGAACTGAAAGGTATAGCCAGCATATTCCGGAAGCACGCTAACATTTGAGGAAGTGAAAAAATCCAACGTCCAGGTACCAGCGGTCATGTAAGAGAGGATTAAATTTTCCTTGATTTCCGAAGATTTTTCCTTGGAGCAGGAAGAACCTATGAAAACAAGTAACATGAATAGGAAAGGGTATTTTTTCATAATCACTTACATTTTATCGAAGTTCTACTAATTTCCTGATAAAACCGTCATTTTTGCTGATCAGGGTTCCATCCCAGATATTTACCCCCCTGATCAAGTGCCATCCTGAAGTTAGCAATTACAACAGATTCAACCCAGCCAGCCCCCAAAAATTCCTGACGGCGAAGCATAAGTTCAAATTTCCCTGAATTTTTATCTGCTGTTACAGGCAGACTTACCAATTCATAACCATTTAATGCCGGAAGCGATAAAAATTTTCCCATTTGCTCTTTGGATGGAAACTGCAGGAAATGTAAAACTAAAATTGGTTCTCGCCCGGATTTCACTGAAACTGGTAACCGATCTACCTGTCGTCTTGTTTGGATGCGCAACAAATCAGGTTCTGAAGGGAAAAGCACTTCCAGGTAATTAGCCCAGGACTTATCAGTTTTAGCCTGAGCAAGCCATTCGTGCGAGCCAAATGGCAGCATTGCCTGATTTACAGCCTTATTGTATCCAAGCGTATCCGGCGCATAAAAATAGAACTCCCTGATACTTCTTTGGGTAAACCTGCCAGTAAATTTTGCACCAACCTGTCTGGCAAGCATTTCTACCAGCCTGTCTTCCATGTTGAGCAAAACTTCCGATTCTTCCTGCTTAGGCATCCCGTTTTTATCGGTCTGATTGAGCTTTACCCTTAAAATAACCACAAAAGAATCTTCAGGAACAGGCGCAAGCGACCTGTAACCCAGATCTACATTGATGGAAACGGGTCTTCCATTGAGTGAAACAATGTAGTTCTCCCAGTCATGTTCCACTTTTTGAGCTGCACCGGCAAATGGGATAAAAAAGAGTAAGTAAAATAAATATTTCTGCATGATCGGAATTCAGTTCAGAAAGTAAAGTAATTTCAATTCCAACAAACAGGGAAATAAATGCCACTGATCCGTGATATTATTAACGTTTTAGAAACAGCTGCTCCACTTCATTTGCAGGAAAATTATGACAACGCCGGACTGGCCTGCGGCAATCAGGATTTGGAATGCAGCGGTGCATTGGTAGCTCTTGACCTCACGATGGAAGTTATCAATGAAGCAATATCGCTTAAAAAAAACCTCATCATCACCCATCATCCACCTATTTTCAAAGGACTAAAGCAACTGGTATCTGGTGATGCGGTATCAGAACTGATTATAGCCTGTATCAAAAATGACATCAGTGTCTACGCGAGCCACACCAACCTTGACAATGTATTACATGGCGTGAATGGTGAAATAGCGGCAAGGTTAAATTTACAAAAAACCAGCGTGCTACAGCCCCTGCCCGGAACCCACAGGCAACTGGTTGTTTTCGTGCCTGAAAAAAATGAAGAAGCAGTAAAAACGGCCATGTTTACAGCAGGAGCCGGAACTGTAGGCCTTTACGATGAATGCAGTTTTTCCACAGGTGGTACCGGAACATTCAGGCCCCTCAAGGGTTCGAACCCATATACAGGTGATCTGAACATCAGGAGCAATGAAAAGGAAGTCAGACTTGAATTCATCTATCCTGTATACGTCGAAAACAAGGTCCTGCAGGCATTGCACGCGGCCCATCCCTATGAAACCGTCGCCTATTCCCTCTACCCCATGGAAAACAAGTTTACTGAGCTGGGGGCCGGAATCATTGGAGAATTGGATGAGCCTGTTACCGTTCAACATTTTTTTGAGCAGGTAAAAGCCAGATTCCACACGGGTGTTATCAGGCACAGTGAGCTATTCAAAACGACCGTTAAAAAAATAGCCATTTGCGGCGGGTCTGGCAAGTCGTTGATTACCAGTGCTTTGAAAAACAATGCAGACCTTTTTTTGACAGCAGACCTCGGATATCATGATTTTTTCCTGGGAGGCAGGCAAATGATTCTGGCGGATATGGGACATTTTGAAAGTGAGCAATTTACATCTGACCTTATCCTGAGGCTGATTAACGAAAAAATCCCTACCTTTGCCGTCCAAAAAGCCGCCAGTAAAACGAATCCTGTCAATTATTTTTTATAACGCAATATGGCAACAGTAAAAGAATACTCCGTTGAAGAAAAGCTATCTTCCCTTTATAACCTCCAGAAGGTTGAAAGCAAATTGGATGAAATAGCCATCTTAAAAGGCGAACTGCCTATAGAAGTCAAGGACCTGGAAGACGAAATCCAGGGGCTACATGCCAGGGAAACCAGAATTGAAGAAGAGATTAATGGCATTAACGAATTCATTGAGCAGAAAAAGCAGGCTATCATACAATCACAGGAGCTGATCAATAAATATGAAAAGCAAAGTGATAATGTAAAGAATAACAGGGAGTATGAGGCGATAAACAAGGAAATTGAGAACCAGACCCTGGACCTTAAACTGGCAGAAAGGCATATCAAGGATGCCAATGAAGAGATAGCTGAAAAAGCCAGGGTATTGGACACAGCCAAAAAGAATATTGCTGTGAAAGAAGCCAACCTCAAGGTTAAAAAAGGTGAGCTGGATAAAATTATTGCTGAAACTGAAAAAGAAGAGGCTGCCTGCAGACAAACTTCTGAAAAGGCAAGAGCCGCTGTTGATTCAAGGTTGTTGGCATCATTCGACAGAATCAGGAAGAACTTCAGAAATGG
>JBILSG010000113.1:0-6950 GCA_044372235.1 Chitinophagaceae bacterium | reverse complement strand
ATTTTTCCGGGTTTCCTAGAGCTGCATATTTGTCGATCAATGGCCCACCGGGATAAGGCAGGCCCAGCAATTTGGCGGTTTTGTCAAAAGCTTCTCCTGCCGCATCATCTATGGTTTCACCTAGTATCTCAAGATCAAGCGGGGAACGGCATAAAACTATCTGGGTATGTCCACCGCTAACAGTCAGACACAGAAATGGGAATTCAGGTACTGGTTTTTCAATCAGATTTGAAAGCACATGGGCCTGCATGTGGTGTACGCCTATAACAGGAATATGAAGTGAAATGGCAAGAGATTTTGCAAATCCAGCTCCTACGAGCAATGCGCCAATTAAGCCAGGTGCTTGTGTAAATGCTATTGCATCAACCTCTTTTAAAGAAATGCCGGCATTTCTGATTGCCTCATCAACAACCGGTACGATATGCTGCATATGTGCCCTGCTGGCAAGTTCAGGCACCACACCACCATAAGCAGTATGAATAGATTGTGTGGCTATTACATTAGACAGCACATCCCCGTTTCTGCATACAGCAGCAGAAGTTTCATCACAGGAAGACTCAATCCCCAGTATAATTATATCCTGATCACCAGTCATGTTGCAAATGTATGAAGACTGGTTTAATCGATAGGTTCAGTAACTGATTATTTAGACCGAATGGCAACAACAGGATCCATTTTAGCTGCAATCATGGCAGGGATAATTCCAGCCAGAACTCCAATGCCAATGCAGATACCCAATGCCAATGCCAGTATGTTTCCTGAAACAAATACTGGGAAATTGAAAGCAGCACTTAACAATTGTGCCATAAGTACCACCAATATAATGCCAATCAACCCGCCAATGATGCAAATTAGTGCACTTTCAAGCAGAAATTCCATCAGGATGGTTCTCTTTTTTGCACCAATGGCTTTCTTTAATCCGATAACAGGGGTTCTTTCCCTAACAGTTACAAACATAATATTGGCAATGCCAAATGCTCCTACGATGAGACTAAGCAGTCCAATCATCCAGCCACCTAGGTTAACACTGCCGAATAAGGAACTTACTGCCTTACTGAAATCACTGATGGCATTTAACGCGAAGTCGTCTTCCTCAGTTGGTCCGAGTCTGTGAATAGACCTCATAGCACCTTTGAGTTCATCTTTTAGCGCATCTGTGCTCATGTTTTCAGGACCTTTCACAATGATCTTTGGGTTGTTGAAACGCTCATTGAAAAGCATTTGTTTCATGAACCTGTAAGAAAGCAGGATACTCTGGTCAAACTGCCATCCCTCTATAAAGCTTTTTCCCTGTTTTTTAATCACGCCCACAATAACGGCTTTTTTATTCCGGAGGTCAACAACTTTTCCCAAAGCTTTCTCCGCTCTTCCAAAAAGCTTTTCCGCGTTGTCATATCCAATCAGGATGCTTGCAGTTCCCTGATCAAATTCTATCTGATTGAGGTATCGGCCATATTGAATCTCTACAGGCTGAATTTTGTCAAATTCTTCTGTTATGCCATGATAATTGATACCGTCGAGCTTGTCGTTTTCGTACTGAATAAATGACTGTGTGGTAAAATTGAAAACGATATTGATATTGGCATTAACTTTTTCGCGGATGAGTTTGGTTTCAATCAACTTTGGACTGGGTCTGTTTACATATTTCCACCATGGATATTCTGCACCACCCTGATAATCCCATTTATCGATATAAATGGTGTTTGACCCCAGAGATTTAACACCATCCTGAATATTGCGTTCCAGACTGCTCACTGTAGCAAGCACACCTATGATGCAAAATATCCCAATGGTAACACCGAAAAGAGATAAAAAAGTCCTGAGCTTATTTTTACCCAATTCCTGTACAGCCAGTTTGAGGGTGGTCCATACAATTTCCAAGGTCTTTCTCATCTTGCAAAATTACGATAATCAGCATTGTGTTGGTTTAAATTATGCTGAAGGGGTGAGGAAAAGGACGAATGGATGATTGGCGTGTTATTCCGGTCATCTATTCCCTAACCATCCTTATCTTTGCAGCCCAATCAACACATGAAATACGAAAACGAAATTAAAAAGAGGAGAACCTTCGCCATTATCTCCCACCCGGATGCCGGTAAAACTACGCTTACAGAAAAATTTCTCCTTTTCGGAGGTGCCATACAGACAGCAGGCGCAGTAAAAAGTAATAAGATAAAAAAGCATGCTACAAGTGATTTCATGGAAATTGAAAGACAAAGGGGAATCAGCGTAGCTACATCAGTGATGTCTTTTGAGTATAAAGGAATGCTTATCAACCTCCTGGATACCCCCGGTCATAAGGATTTTGCTGAAGATACTTACCGTACCCTGACTGCTGTTGACAGTGTTGTGCTGGTAGTGGATGGCGTGAAAGGTGTAGAAGAGCAAACCAGAAAGCTGATGGAGGTTTGTCGCATGCGTGATACGCCGGTTATTGTATTCATCAACAAAATGGACCGCGATGGTAAAAATCCATTCGATTTGCTTGATGAAATTGAAAAAGAACTCCGCATACAGCTGCACCCGTTAAGCTGGCCAATCAACAACGGTAAAGAATTCAAAGGTGTTTATAACCTTTACGACAAAAGCCTGCTGTTATTTCAGCCCAATCAAAAGGTAACGGTTGAAGAAAGTGTGAAGATTGATAACCTTGAAGATCCGATGTTGAATCAGCTTGTGGGTGATAAGGATGCCGGACAATTGCGGGAAGATGTTGATTTAATCGAAGGCGTTTATGGTGATTTTGATAATGCTGCCTATCTGGAGGGTAAAAAAGCCCCGGTTTTTTTTGGTAGCGCTATCAATAATTTCGGTGTGCGTGAATTACTGGACACTTTCATTCGCATTTCTCCAGAACCCAGGAGCCGTGAAACAACAGCCAGGTTTGTGGATGTACAGGAAAGTAAATTCAGTGGTTTTATTTTCAAAATACACGCCAACCTCGATCCCAAACATCGCGATAGGATAGCTTTTTTGCGTGTCTGCTCAGGCAAGTTTGAAAGAAATACTTTTTATCACCACGTGAGGCTGGATAAAGATGTCCGCTTCAGCAATCCATACAGTTTCCTTGCTCGAGATAAGGATGTTATTGAAGAAGCTTATCCAGGTGATGTAGTCGGACTATTTGACACGGGTAACTTCAAAATTGGAGATACCCTCACGGAAGGAGAAGATTTTTATTATACCGGTATCCCAAGTTTCTCTCCTGAAATTTTCAAGGAAGTGGTCAATAAAGACCCGATGAAAACAAAACAGCTGGAAAAAGGTCTCAATCAGCTCACAGACGAAGGTGTGGCCCAATTGTTTACACAGCATAACGGAAACAGGAAAATAATTGGCTGTGTGGGAGATCTGCAGTTTGAGGTAATTCAATACAGGCTTTTGCAGGAATATGGTGCATCAGTTCAATTCAATGCACTGCCTTTTTACAAAGCTTGCTGGTTGACAGCTGATGATAAAACCAAGCTAGATGATTTCACCCGTTTCAAAACATCAAATATCGTAACAGATAAAGACGGACATACAGTTTACCTGGCCCAAAGCGAATGGTTCCTGAACACGGAGATTGCCAATAATCCGGGCATACAATTCCATTTCAGTTCAGAAATTCACAAGTGAGTTGAAGACTGAGCTTATTTAGCTCAACTTAACTTCACACCGGTATAGTTGAAAGGCGTGATAGCTTTCAGTTCTTTTTTAACGGCAGCACTTACCTTCAGGTTACTGATGAATGTGTGAATGCTTTCCTTATCGATAGATGTTTTACCCCTTGTAAGCTCTTTCAAGGCTTCATATGGCTGGGGATATCGTTCCCTCCTCAATATTGTTTGAATAGCCTCTGCCACTACAGCCCAGTTTTTATCAAGGTCAGTCTGTAAGGCAGACTCATTGAGAACCAGTTTGCCAAGACCCTTGTTGATAGAATTTATCGCAATCATGAAATGGGCTAACGGTACGCCAATATTTCTGATAACAGTAGAGTCGGTCAGATCCCGCTGCAGCCTCGAAACAGGTAGTTTTGAAGATAAATGTTCCAGCAATGCAATTGACAACCCTAGGTTTCCTTCTGCATTTTCAAAATCGATGGGATTGACTTTATGTGGCATAGCCGATGAGCCAACTTCCCCCTGTTTGGTTTTCTGCCTGAAATATTCCATGGAAATATATGTCCAGATATCCCTGCATAAGTCAATCAAAATGGTGCTTATCCGTTTGATCCCATCAAAATGTGCTGCAAGATTGTCATAATGCTCAATTTGGGTTGTATACTGCTGTCTTTGCAATCCCAATTTGTTTTCACAAAATCTGTTTGCGAATTTTACCCAGTCAATTTCAGGGTAGGCAACAAGGTGTGCATTGAAATTTCCTGTTGCACCACCAAATTTACAGGAATAGGGTACCTGGTTCAGCAGGTTTAGCTGATTTTCCAGGCGCTCAACAAATACCATCATTTCCTTACCCAGAGTGGTTGGAGATGCCGGTTGACCGTGTGTTCTGGCAAGCATCGGAATTGCACTCCAGCTCTTTGCCATATCCCTGATTGAGATAATGAGGTTGCTGACCGCTGGATAGAATTCATATTCCAAGGCTTCTTTCCACATCAGTGGAATTGCAGTATTGTTAACATCCTGCGATGTTAATCCAAAATGGATGAATTCCTTGAGCTCTTCAAGCCCAAGCCTATCCATTTCCTTTTTCATGTAGTACTCCAGTGCTTTGACATCATGGTTTGTTACACTTTCAAATTGCTTAATTTCCTGGGCAGTTTCCGGATTGAAATTATCCAGTAGTTTCCTGAGTGCATTGCTTTTGGCAGCCGGTAAACTAAATAACTTCTGTTGGCCCAAAGCTATAAAGTATTCTATTTCAACCTTTAATCGGTATTTTATGAGTGCATATTCTGAAAAATAGGCTGAAAGCTGACTTGTTTGTCTGCTGTAACGTCCATCTATTGGTGATACTGCTGTTAGTGGGCTTAATTCCATTGTAACTATTAATTGGTGTAACTTGCAGCAAAATTACAGCAATCTTGGTGGAAAGGAAAATAAGGGTTGGCGCAGTTAGTTACCTCAATACAAAACCCATGTTATCAGGGCTTGAAAGTGGTCCATTGTCTGATCAAATAGAACTTCTTCTTGATTTTCCAGCAGGACTGGCAGCGTTGCTCCAAAAAGGTGAACTTGATATCGGATTATTACCCGTTGGAGCACTCCATGAGCTGGGTGACTATTCCATAATCACAAACTGCTGCATAGGTACAACAGGCGAAGTTGCGTCTGTTGCTGTATTCAGTGATGTTCCGATGCATGAAATAAAAACTGTGATTCTTGATTATCAGTCAAGAACTTCTGTCTTACTTTGCCAGATACTATTCAGGAAATTATGGAAGAAAAAGGTACAGTTCATTAAGGCCAACGATGAACACTACCTTCAGGAAATAGGCGGAAATACTGCAGGTTTGATTATAGGTGACCGGGCATTGCAGCGCCGCAGTAACTCAAAATATATATATGACCTGGGGGAAGGATGGAAACAATTAACAGGATTACCATTTGTGTTTGCAGTTTGGGTCACAAAGCAAAAATTTGATGAGGATTTTCTCCTGCTTTTTAATGAAGGAGTTGAACAAGGGATTGAACAACTGGCGACAAAAGTCCCTCTAAGCGATTTTCCTGGATATGATCTTTATACGTATTTTACAAAAAATATCTCCTACAGCTTCGATGAGAAAAAACGCGCAGGATTGGAGCTGTTTTTAAAAGAAGTGAGCCATCATAATGAAATATCTGCATTAAATTAATCTGAGGTATGCCTGCAATAAATAAGACAGCAATTATTACTGGAATTACTGGTCAAGATGGGGCATACCTGGCTCAATATCTGCTTGGATTAAACTATTCCGTAGTTGGATTAACCCGTTCTTATTCATCTGCCGGTCTTTCCAAATTAATGAAACTCGGGATTGATACGCAAATACAGCTTGAGGAATGTGACTTGATGGATTATTCTTCAATTATCAGGATTCTGCTGAAGTATAAACCTGATGAGTTTTATAATCTTGCTGCACAGAGCTCTGTCGCAGCCTCATTTAACCAACCCATCGGAACGATACAGTTCAATTCCATTTCAGTACTCAATATTCTCGAAGCGATTCGTTCATCCAACTCCGATATCAGATTCTATCAAGCATCCAGCAGTGAAATGTTCGGTCGCGTGCCAGAACTTCCTATTCGTGAAGACAATGTGCTTAATCCAGTTAGTCCATATGCCATTTCCAAGGCAACAGCACACTGGATTGTTAGAAACTACAGAGAAGCCTATGGTATCTTTGCATGCAGTGGAATATTGTTTAACCATGAATCTTCCCTGCGGGATGATACTTTTTTTGTCAAAAAAGTTATTGAATCAGCCAGGAAAATCAAAGCTGCTAAAATGGATATGCTGCATGTTGGCAATATCATGATCAAAAGAGACTTTGGCTCATCCAAAGAATATGTAAAGGTAATGCACGCTATGTTGCAGTACTTTCAGCCTGATGATTATATAGTCGCATCTGGGAAATCCGTCTTACTTAAAGATATCATTGACTTTGTTTTTAATTATATCGGTATTCCAACAGATCGGTATGTTGTTGACGAAAAACTATTCAGGCCATCTGAAATTATCGATCTCTATGGCGATTCTTCAAGAGCGAGAATTAAACTGGGATGGGATTATAAACTTGACTTTTTCGATGTACTGAAAGATATCATTGATGAAATTGAAAGTGCCAATGGCTGAAAACGGATGTATGATATCAGTAGTTACCATATGCTTCAATAACTTGGATGATTTAATAAGAACATGCTCGTCTGTTGATGTGCAGCAACATCTTCCCTTTGAACATTTGATTATTGATGGTTCTAAAACCAATGATATCGCTGAATGGCTTGCAGGAAATGAACAGCCTT
>JBILSG010000112.1:0-7065 GCA_044372235.1 Chitinophagaceae bacterium | reverse complement strand
ATGCAATCACCGGCATTGAAAAAATACCTGTCAGACAAAGGCATCATCCTCACCACCTGGCGGGAAATGATGCAGCGGAGGAAAACCATCCGCTGAAAACTTACTTTTTGCCTTTCTTATACCGGCAATCTTCCGATTTGGATTTGATGTAATAGGATTTGTAATTCAACGCCTTGGGATCCATGCAGCCTTCCAAATCAAGGATTTCAATGTTCTTGAATTCTACCGGATGGCTTTCGCTTTGCAAGGATATGGTACCGCCTTTCAGCAGTTGTCCGCTCATCCCCCACTTGGCTTCCTGTCCGCTCACATTACCCCCACCAATCTGTGGTTTCTCATAAGCCAACACCTCCATGCCATTGGCATAATGCCTGATGGCTGAATCGCCCAGCACCAACACTTCCGCCTTAACCCATTGGTCGCCATGGTATGTTTCTGATTTGGAATTGATACAATGCGGTGTAAACAATTTACCATTCATTTCCACGTTGGTTCCGGGCGTACACAGGTTGCAGGTGGTACGCTTATTCTTGCCATCACCACCCAACAACTGCACTTCAATGCTCACCGGAAAATCCTGGTCGCGGCCCATGCTCTCCGGTGTTTGTCCGTGTACCATGATACCGCTGTTGCGTGTGGCCCAACCGGGACCGTTCACGGCCTGATCACCCACAAAACGGTATTCCAAACGGATGCGGTAGTAATTGAACTGTTTGTAATAAAACAGGTGTCCGAAACGCTCATCAAATTTATCATACGCATCATAGCGCACCACCAGTTTGCCGTCTTCCACCCTGAAGGTGTTACCGAAATTTTCGCCTGCCGGATGGTTTCTGATCTTGGGCTTCCACTTGCTGAGGTCTTTACCGTTGAACATGGATTCCCAGGCTTCCTTATCGGCATCTTGTGCTTGGGCGAATTGGAAAAAAGCAGTGAAAGTCAGGTACAAAAAGAGTCTGATGGCAGTCATGGCGTTGGTTTAGGGGTTCTGTTGGACTTCAATTTAAGAAAAAAGGACGAACTTCAATGCCATGAAAAAGATATGGTTGGTATTGGCCTGCATGACTGCAGGGCATCTGTATGCTCAGAAAAAAACAACAGCACCCAAGGCCTATTTCCCCGCAGCCGGACAATGGGAATCCAGGTCGGCAGCTGCGTTGGGGATGGACAGCCTGAAGCTCCAGGAGGCGGTGGCATTTGCTGTTGATCATGAAACCAAAATGCCCAAAGACCAGGAGTTGGCGCAGATCTTCAATTTCAGCAAAGAACCCTTCAGTGATGGTGTGGGACCATTTGCCACGAGAAAGGCCTCGAGCGGATTGGTCATCCGCCGTGGATATATTGTTGCCAGCTGGGGCGATGTGCACCATGCGGAACAGACACACAGTGTAACCAAGAGCTTGCTGTCTACTGTTGTTGGACTCGCTGTGCAGGATAAACGCATTCCCGATATCCATCAACCCGTTGGCCAACTTGTCCAGCTCATCGAACCCTATGAGCCGGAAACTTACCGCAGGCCAGAAGACCTTGGCAAACCCCATTTCATTGAGCCCTTCAGTTCAGCCCATAACCGCAAAATCACCTGGGATCACCTGTTGCGGCAGACCAGCGATTGGGAGGGAACACTGTGGAGCAAACCCGATTGGGCAGACAGGCCCAACGACAAACCCCAGGAATGGCTTAACAGGCCAAGAAACGAGCCCGGAACAGTGTACAAATACAACGATACCCGCGTCAATGCATTGGCACTGGCTGCCACCGCCGTCTGGCACCGGTCGCTGCCCGAAGTGCTGCGCGAACGCATCATGCAACCCATTGGTGCCAGCAACAGCTGGCATTGGACCGGTTACCGACCCGCCTGGATTGTGTTGGATGGCCGGTTGGTGCAATCCGTCAGTGGTGGCGGTCACTTTGGTGGCGGACTCTTCATCAATGCCATGGATATGGCCAGGTTCGGATTGCTCACGCTACGCAAAGGCAATTGGGATGGAAAACAGCTGATCGACAGCAGTTGGATTGCCTTGTCCAGAACCCCCACACAGGCCAACCCCGGCTATGGCTTCATGAATTTTTTCCTCAACACCGATAAGAAGTTCTTGCCTTCGGCACCCGAAACAGCCTATGCCCATATCGGCAATGGCACCAACATGATTTATGTGGATGAGGAACATGAGCTGGTGATTGTGAGCCGGTGGACCGACAACAGCCAATTGGATGAAGTTGTCAAGCGTTTTTTGGCAGCACTGAAACATTGATTGTGTAAATTGCACCCATGTCTTCAAGTTTCCATCCCAGAAAAGAAACAGACTGCCTAAACTGCGGCGCTGAAGTGAAGGGCAGGTATTGTCAGGATTGTGGCCAACCCAATCGCGAACCTGTGTTGAAGATTGGCGACCTGTTGGGTGAATTCGTGCACATGTTCACCCATTTTGACGGCAAGTTCTTTTCCACGGCCAAACTCCTCTTCACCAAACCCGGTTTCCTCTCCAAAGCCTACCTCGAAGGCAAAAGATCGAGGTACCTGCCTCCGGTACAGCTTTATGTATTCACCTCTGCCATTTTCTTCTACCTGCTGTATGGATTTTTTATAAAAACGCCAGAGACAATAATCAAAAAAGATGGTGTGGTTCAAGGACCACCCAAACCGGTGGAACTAGAGTTCATGCGTTCTGATGAAGACAGCATTGATTTGAATAGGTTTGAAAACCCGGCAGCATACCAACAATATCAGGATTCTCTGCCCGAAGTCAAAAAGGATGGTTTCTGGGATCGGTTTGTCAACAAGCGACTCATCAAAATCAGCAATGATTTCAAAAAAGATCAGGAAGGCACATTTGCAGGGTACATGGATAAGTTCATCCACAGTTTCCCCAAACTGTTGATTATCTCGCTACCCATTATGGCATTGATCATGCAAATCATGTATTTCAAAAGAAAGCAGTTGACTTTTGTTTCCCATTCGGTATTTGTTATCCACCTCTATGTTTTCAATTTTCTGGCAACCATACTCAACATGGTCTTGAAATCTATCGGGGATTTAAAAGGATTGGGCTTTATACATTGGATTGCCGTGGCAGTGCTGGTTTGGTTGTTTTACTATGGCTATAGGGCCATGCAAAATTTTTATGGAGGCAGAAAGTGGGTCACCCTCTTGAAATATGCCGCCATCCTGTTTTTATCCGGCATTGCCATGGTTGTCATTTTCATTGGCTACACCGTGTTGGCATTTCTGTTCTTATAAATAATGATTGACAAACGTCCATTCATTAAATCAGACTGTCATTTAATAAAAATCACACCTACATTAAGTTGTTTTTGTCGAAGTTTGCCGGATAATTTCAACCTATGCCTTCAAACAAGCCCCAACTCCGTGTATTGGTTTTCCGTCTTTTGATACCCATCCTCTTGATTGGATTTTCCTGCAGGAAGGATTTTTCCCTCGAAAAAATGGGTCTTGATATACCCATAGATAATTCCATAAAGGTAAAGGCAAGCATTCAGGGTATCGTTTACGACGAAACCGGTTTGCCCGTAATTGGCGCAACAGTCAAAACAGGTGTTTCTACCACCCTAACCAATGAAACCGGCGCCTTTTTCTTCAACGACATTGAAACCTCAGCAAACCTGACCGTATTGGCCATTGAAAAAGATGGTTACTTCAACCAAAACAAATCAACTGTCGTTGCTGAAGGCACTGACAACTTCATCAAGGCACAACTTCTGAAGAAGACACTCAGCGGAAGCTTTGATGTAACAACCGGTGGAACGGTAAAATTATCCAGTGGTGCATTGCTCAACATTACGCCCAATGCTGTGGTTTCAGCAAGCAACGGCAGGCCTTATACCGGCAAAGTGAATGTTTACATGTATTGGATGGATCCCTCCAAACAAACTGTTTTAAACAGTATGCCCGGCGATCTGAGGGGATTGAATGAAAACGGACAGGAAAGGATGCTGATCACCTATGGCATGATGAATGTGGAGTTGGAATCTGCAGACGGACAAAAACTGCAAATGGATTCCACCAAACCCGCCAGCCTTGAATTTCCCGTGCCCACAACCATGCAGGGCAGTGCCCCTGCCAACGTGCCGATGTGGCATTTTGACACCAAGAAAGGAATATGGATCAATGATGGCATGGCATCTCTTGCAGGAAATGTTTACAAAACAAGTGTAAAACACTTTTCCTGTTGGAATGTGGATGTTCCTTACACAGAACCCTTGATTGATTTCTGTGTATACATCCTCGATGAAAAGAAGAAACCTTACCTCAATGCACATGTATTGGTGAGAAGAGAGGAAGACCGTTGGGGTGCCCATGGTTACACCAACTGTGATGGATACGTTTGCGGAAAGATTCCTGCCAATACCCCGCTCATCCTGGAGATAATTGGAGAAGAGGAATGCGAAGGAAAGGTGGTAGGGGTAAAAATTGGTCCGTACACCAAAAAAGTCAAAGGGGATACCATCATCCTGGAGAAAAAACTTGAACAGACCGTTACGGTAAGCGGCAAGGCTGTTGATTGTGATGGCAAACCGGTAACCAAGGGTTATATCCAGGCCAACATCAAAGGTGCGGGATATATCGGCAGGGTTCGTAATGGTAAGTTTGAATTTACCCTCACCAAATGTGCCGACAGCAAAACATTGGATGTTTTTGGTGTAGATGAGAAAAACGGGAGACTCAGCGACCCCAAAACCCTTGCTATAACTGGAAAAGAAATGGATTTGGGCACCATCACCATTTGTGGTGATCCCAACAAAACCACAACGATGGGTCTCATGGGTTACTACCCACTGGATGGCAATGCCAACGACCTGGCAGCAACACCTGTCAATGGCACGCTGATAGGTGGTCCGGCATTCGTAGCAGACAGAAAAGGAAATGCAGGTAAGGCCGTGTCTTTTTTACCTGCCGTTCCATTCGACAGCACCAAACCACAAGTGCCCGCCAAAGCAGGTCAGTTTGTTGATATTCCCGGTTCTGCCAATAGAAACTACCTTCCCATTACCGTTTCCTTTTGGTGCAAACTCGATGCAGATGCACCGATTCATGGGAATATCCTTAACAAATATGTTCCTGCTGCTTGGAATGGTATACAGCTTCTTTATGAAAAGAATACTACAACAGGAAAATACTTTTTATACCCATGGTATTTAAACTCACAGTCCAACCGCATTATCGGCGACTATGGAGAGGCACCATTCAATTTTGAATTGCCCACCAACAAATGGATGCACATTGTCATGACAGTAAATGACAAGGAAGCAGCTGTTTACCTAGACAATAAACTAGTTGGGCAGAAAAAATGGACTGGAACGGCGCGTGTTTCTACCAACAGTTTCAATTGGAAAATTGGCGGAACCTATGACAGCAACAATTGGTTCAAAGGCGCCATGGATGAGGTTAGGATTTACAACAGGGTTTTATTGGCTTCAGAAATAAAACACCTGTTTGAAAACTAAATTCCCTACCCATTGATATCATAGGAAATATCATCAAAATTCAGTATATTAAAGAGAATGACTTTTATTTAAAGGTCATTCTCTTTTTGAAGAATCTGTAATATTTACAGGAAGCTGATTCTTTATGTCATAAATCTGTTTCCGCATGGCATCCAAATCACCAATCAGGATGTAATATTCATATTCGTAGACTGATGTTTTATATAGGACTTCATCCCTTATTGGGGCGATATAGGAAGTGGACCCATCATTGGCATCCTTATCCGGTACACCAGCCATGCCAGCCAAAAACATGGTGCAAATGGGATTGTATACTGCCATACCATAATGGGCATCATCAACAAAGGCCATCCAATTTTCAGGCACGTTTTCATACCTGCCCCAAAATCCTGTTGAAAGGTTTTTGACTTCCAGTTTTTTAACGGGACCATTTGAAAAAGGTTTATCACCTTCATACATGAATAAATTTTTCAAAGCTGAAATAGGATATACTGCCGGCAGTTCCTGATTACGCACCAAGCTATCTCCATAAATCTGATCTGTACGGTGACAAGTTAGTCGGTTGCGAATCTTTAAAATATTGCCCTGCAAAAATGTCCATTGTTCAATTTCTGCCTCTGCGGGCCGGTTATTCATATCCCACTGCATAGGAATACATTTGACATACAAAGTATCTTTTGACTCCTTGTAATCCAGAATGCGCGCCCTGTTGCGAAATGCATCTCCCACCTGTATGGGGTTCCAAGACCAAGGAGACCAGTTGGGGGATTGTCCGTCTGCTTTGCGATCAAGGCTTTTACCGGCATAATAGGACTGTTGGATGTAACGACCTTCATCGGCAATATTCACCAAACTATGTGAAGAACCTGACTTTGAAATCCATGAAATGGCACCGCCCCTTGTTAAATCAAACTTTACAGTCAATATGCCATTATCCGCTACCAGTTCTTTGGGAGTCTGTAAACCCTCTTGTTTACCTGTTTGCCCGGAGCAAAAGGCAAAGGTTATCATTAACAGCAAGGTCAGCATACTTCTCATCAGCTTATACATATGATTTAAAACTTGCAAAATAACCTTTTCATCAATATAGATGAAATGCTATGGGAATACAAGAAATCAAAGGGTTAAGCCCATGTGACATCGTAGGTTGAAATAACCTCCACCACACATTATTTAAGTTAAGCTTTTTGAATCATTTTCTTTACATTACTAACTGAACTTGCTTGACCACTCAAAAACAACCCATGTAATGGAAATGAATAGCGTTCGACTTGGCATTTATTTTCTTCTTGCAGCCATCCTTAATTTTAGCTGTAAACCCAATACCCATAATTCCGAATTGGCCTCACCCGGCTCCTTTATTCTTCAGGAATCAGATTTACCAGACTACGAAAAAGATATTGACCACCAGGGTTTGTTGACCGCATTAGGTGACCGACAAGATGAATCCTTCCGCACCGGTGAGCACATTTACAACAATGTCTGTTTCAATTGCCATGGCAATCCGGAGCAACCAGGATCTATTCCCACTGCCTTTAAATTTTGGGAAGATACCTTCAGTGTTGGGAAAGACCCTTATTCAATCTACCAAATCCTTAC
>JBILSG010000412.1:0-7096 GCA_044372235.1 Chitinophagaceae bacterium | reverse complement strand
CGTGGGTATGGCGAGACCATGCCATTAGAGCCCAACATTCTTCCTGATGGCAGCGATAATCCCGATGGCAGAGCCAAAAACCGCCGTTGCGGTTTCAGGGTGGTGGGGAGCCAATAGAGTCTGAGATTCTAAATCAGGGCTCTACCCGATGGCGGATAATAAGGTGTTAATGTGAATTACTTTTAATATTATTAAAATAAATAATGTATAAATTATTGATATAGATATAAATAAATATTTATAAATAATTTAATGTGTTATTCAGTAAATACTATCCCCATTCAGTTAAACGGGGCAATATTTCACAGAAAATATTGTAGCATTGCCTGAAATAGGCAGTGTTGAGGTATTGTGTGCTTGAATTGTTCTGTCTGTAAAGCCAACCAAAACAACTGCTGGAATGATCAAGATCAAGGAGATTTATTTGACTGCATGGATAATCCTGATTGGGGGCATGGTCCATGCACAAGACCCCCATTTCTCACAATATTTCAGTTCCCCGCTTACGCTTAATCCTGCCAATACAGGCAATTTTGATGGTCCTTACAGGCTTGCGTCCAACTTTAGGAACCAATGGCAGGGTGTGGGTAATCCTTACCTAACCGGTACCATTTCGTTTGATGCGGCCATAGCGAAAGACAGGTTCAGTGCCGGAGATAATTTCTCCGTTGGTTTTCTCGGTTTGTTCGACAAAGCCATGGGAGGCAGTTTCAATTCAAATTATGGCGGAATCTCTGTAGGCTATCACCTATTCTTGGACGAGGACAGGATGCATAAACTGTCCATTGGATTTCAATCGGTTCTCGTCAACAAACGTCTTGACCCCACTGAAATCAGCTTCGCTACCCAATTCAGCTCCAATGGTTTTGACTTGTCACTGCCTTCAGATGAGTTTTTCCAGAATAACAATATCAACTATCTCGATTTGAATACGGGTTTGAATTATACCTATGCCAATGAAGGTGGTACATACCACGTGGGTTTCTCCGGTTACCACCTCACCAGACCTCAAGAAAGTTTTTTGGGAGATGAGGCAAATGTTATTCCGATAAGGTATAGCCTAACGGCGGGTGCCAACAGATATATGGGTGAAACAGGCGTGTTGATGACTTCTGCCTTATTCCAACAACAAGCCAGATCAAGGGAGTTGACTTTGGGTTTGGCATATGGGCAATACCTGAGCAGTCCGGGTAATGATATCTCCGTTTTCATGGGCGCATGGTACCGTTTGAACGATTCATTTATTCCCTATTTTGGATTCAATTACAACGACCTGCAAATTGGGTTGAGTTATGATGTTATAGCCAGCAGTTTGAACCTCTCCAAAACAAACAACAGGAGTATAGAAATCTCAGCAATTTATTCCTTCCGAGACAAATCAACAGACAAAAGATTTATCCCTTGGTACTGATAAACAATTGATTATGAAAAAGCACCTGCTTGCATTTGCCCTCCTAATTTTCACCCTGGCATTGTCCTTTTCGAGCCGATATGCCTATGGTCAAGTCTATGTGCTTAACGAGGACTTTTCATCCGCAACCGGGAGTAAGCCACCTGTGGGTTGGAGTAACCTCACTGTTACAGGACCTGCAACAGATGAGTGGCGTTACGATAATCCGGGCAAGAGGACTGCAGCCTTTCCGGTGGTAGGTCAGTTTGCCATTTTCGACAGTGAAAATTACTCAGGCGGTAATGGGGTTGAAAAAGTTTCTTTGGAAACACCCTATGTGGATTGTTCATTCAGTCCATTTATCATCCTGTATTTCGACCATGAATTTAAGTCGCAACGCGGTGGAAAAGCTGAAATTGAGGTTTTCAATGGTACAGCCTGGGTTGTGGTAAAAACATATACAGACAGTACAATAGGAACGGTAAAAGAATCCATCGACGTAAGTCAGTTGATAGGTCGGAAAACCAACGCCAAGGTTAGGTTTACCTGGAATGGTGATTCATCCCGGTACTGGATCGTAGACAATGTGAAACTGCTTGCTCCGCTTTCGCGTGATGCCCGGGTGAAACAATTGGATGTGCCAGCGGTACCGGTAAAAGCCGGTGTGAGCCCCATTGCAGTTACCCTGGCCAACGAAGGTTATGAAACCATCACTTCTGGCATTTTGCGGTGGACCGCCAATGGTGTCAGGCAGGCAGATTACAATTGGACCGGCAATATTGTGCGGGACAGTGCACAGTCTAATATCAACATTGGGAGTTACAATTTTCCTGCAGGTTCAAGGACCAAGTTCAAGATTTGGGTGGATAACCCCAATGGGATGAACGACCTCAACAAACTCAATGACACCTTGAATCTGGATCTGTTTACTGCCCTTTGCGGTACTTACACCATTGGTGGGGCTAATCCCAATTTTCCAACTTTCACGGATGCTGCACTTGCTTTGAATAGTGCCGGAGTTGCCTGTCCGGTAATTTTTAAAGTCAGGGAAGGCGTCTATGAAGAGCAGGTGCGTTTTTTCAAAATCCCTGGCACAAGTGCTGTCAACACCGTTACATTTGAAAGTGAAAGCGGCGACAGCTCCAAGGTCCAACTATACTATAAGGCTGTTAATCCAACTAATGATTATTCCCTCAAATTCAGTGGTTCGGAATTTATCACATTTAAACAATTAAGCCTCCTCAGAACAAATGGCAATTTTGCTGTTTTGGTTGATGATAGCTCAAGCAATGTTCATTTTGAGAGAAATGATATTTCTAATTTCCTATTGCAGAATTCCAAAAATATAATATTGAGAGGAAACAGGTCATTTTCTCAGTATTGGTGGATGTGGGGGCTCAACATCAATGGTTCAAGGAATATTCAAATTTTGGAAAATCAATTCAATTCCAATAATTCACTATACATATATGGGAACCCTTCAGAAGGGCTTGTAATCAAAGATAATTTCTTTAATTGGAAAGAAGACAACATTTATGCTGGTACGGCAATCAATATAGAAGAAGGGGTTAAAGTAAAGCTTGATATTTCAAATAATCAAATTGTCAATTATGTGCTTACCGGTATAAGAGCAAAGATTTCGCTTTTGACTGATATTGTTATTTCAAATAACCGAATTGATAACATAAGAGATGTTGGAATTAGTCTTGAAGGTCAACCTATGAAAGTTTTTGGCAATCGCATTACCCGTATGCGAAATGGTTCAGCAATTGTTGTAGTTAGCGGATCTTCTATTATTACAAATAATTATTTGCATGCAGCTGGTATTGGTCAAGCAAAGGGAATCGTGTTGCAGGCGATTCCCAATAATGTAAAAATATTGCACAATAATATTAATATCACGAGCACTGACCAGGTTAATGGGAGAGCGATTGAAATAAATGGGGGTATTGGACATGTTATCAAAAACAATATTTTTTCAAATAAGGGCGGCGGTTTTGCAGCGTATTTCACATCCGATGTGAGAACATTTGATCTGAGCCACAATAATTATTTCAGTTTAAAATCTCGATTGGGCTTTTACAAAAATAAATTGTTTGATAATTTCAGCGATTTCACTTCAGAAACAGGGCAAGGTGCAGGAACTTTAAATGTTAATCCATTTTATTTTTCTGATACCGCTTTGATTCCTGGAAATGCGTTATTGGATAGTGCAGCTTTATTCATGACTGAAATTACAAATGATATTTCAGGAACAATAAGAGGACAAATACGTGATTTAGGTGCAAAGGAAATAGAAATATGTGCAAATGATGCAGGCATTAATGGGTTTCAGGGGTTAGTCAATCCAACACCCATTGGGCAGTCTTCAATTAAGGTTATTTTACAGAATAATGGATCAGCAGTACTGAATAATACAACGATAAAGTGGTCTGTAAATGGAGTTGCACAAAAAGATTATTTGTGGGTTGGCAGCCTGCCATCAAAACAAACTTTAGAGATTAACTTGGGTGAGTTCAATTTTGAGGGAGGAAAACTATATAAACTGAGAGCCTGGTCAGAAAAAGCTAACGGATTTGATGATTGTAAGCAATACAATGATTCCTGTGATATGCTCAATTTGGGTACACAATTGTGCGGAAACTATACAATTGGTGGTCAAAATCCTGATTTCAAAAACTTTTCCGAAGCAGTTTTTGCACTTAATAACTCAGGAGTCGGGTGTCCAGTCGTATTTAAAGTTAGGGACGGTGTTTATGATGAGCAATTAATGATTTTTAAAGTCCCCGGGGCAAATAAAACCAATACGGTTAGGTTTGAAAGTGAAAGTGGTGATAGTTCCAAAGTTGAATTACATTATAAGCAAAATTTGAACAATAATGATTATGTACTGAAATTCAATGAAGCTAGTTTCATAACATTCAAGTCCATAAGTATACTCAGGAGTAATGGTTTGTGGTCCGTTGTTATTGAGAATAATTCTAGCCAAATTACTCTCAATAAAAATGTTATGCATAGTGTTTTACTGAAAAATTCTTCGGATATTCTATTATCAGAAAATAAAATATCTACTAGTTTTTGGATGTGGAATTTTGAATTGATTGGAGGTAAAAATATACATATTGAGAATAATGAATTCAGGAATCATATCGGAATAAGATTGTATGAAAGTATTTCTGATAGTATTTACATTAAGAAGAATTCTTTCCAATGGATTCCTCATAATTGGGGTGGAGTTGCATTGAGCGTCGAAGGAAATATGAAAAATCTAATTGAGGCAGACAGCAATGTCATACGAAATTACCCTATGGGTATTTATCTAGCAGTTTCTTCAGCAATCAATGCTAATTTGAGATACAATAGAATTGACAGTGTCAGGGATGCGGGAATTATCCTGAATGGAGATGCGGGGAATGTTATCGGCAACAAGATTTTCAGGGTTCAGGCTGGTCATGGTATACAGGTTAATGGTTCTAATGCATTTATTGCAAACAACCATATCCAAACCGAGGGTCCGGGGATGTCCAAAGGCATTGTGTTACAGGGTAATGCAAATGCTGCAAAAATCCTCTTCAACAATGTCAATGTCACCGGAACAGATTTGGTCAATGGCAGGGCAATCGAGGTGACAAATCCAAACAGTCATATCATCAGAAATAATATTTTCTCCAACAAGGGTGGTGGTTATGCAGCTTATTTTGGCGGTGATGTCAGTAACTTTACAATTAGTCATAACAATTATTACAGTTCCCGATCCAAAGTAGGATTCTATCAATCCAAAGACTATGATACACTCACCAATTTTGTAACAGCTACAAAACAGGGAGTTGGTTCTCTAAATCAAAATCCATACTATATTTCTGACACTATTTTAGTCCCTACCCATGCATTGTTGGATGCTTCTGGTTTTACACTCAATGAAGTGCAAAATGATATTAACAGACGGGTAAGAGGATCAACACCTGATATTGGGGCTTCAGAATTTGATCTGTGTGTCAATGACGCAGGCATCAATGGTTTCAGTAACCTTTCAAATCCCATTCCCAATGGTAACATTCCAATCAAGGTCATTTTGCAAAACAACGGTTCTTCTCCGCTCACTGCTTCAACCATCAACTGGACGGTAAATGGTGTTCCCAAGCAAGCCTACCAATGGACAGGCAACATTGCCTCAAAGCAATCACAGGTAGTTGAATTAGGAGTCAACAATTTTTCACAGGGTGGGGTTTTCAAGCTGCGGGCTTGGACTTCCGGTGCCAATGGTCAGGCAGATTGCAAATTGCCCAATGACAGTTGTGATGTTTTGAACCTGGGATCTCAGCTTTGTGGCACATACACCATTGGCGGTTTCAATCCCGATTTCAAAACATTCACCGATGCGGGTCTTGTTTTGAATAATTCAGGTATTGGTTGCCCAGTAGTATTTAAAGTGCGGGATGGCATATATGACGAACAGGTAAGACTATTCAATATCCCTGGTGCAACTGCAGTCAATACGGTAACCTTTGAAAGTGAATCAGGCGACAGCACAAAAGTAGAGTTGCATTATAAGCAAAGCAATCCTACCAGTGATTTCACATTGAAGTTCAGCGGAGCCAATCATGTGGTTTTCCAAAAAATGAGTATCCTCAGATCAAATGGTGGTTATAGTGTTCAAAGCGACAACAAATCGGTGGGAATAACCCTAAGGAATAGTGCTTTGAATCCCATCAAATTTGAGAATACCAGAAGCCTGCTTTTGAAGAATAATGTTATCAATACATTTGAGAGCATGTGGTCTATTCAATTGGATCAGGTAAGGAATTCGAGAATAGAAAGAAACATATTGAACAACTGCACTAATGGAATCGGCTTTTATGGCGGTGCTTCTGACAGCATTTACATAGTTTCCAATACAATCAACGGTGTGTACGAACGTTTTAGGGATGTGTATGGAATCAATTCAGATAGAAACATTGAGCGTTTGTTGGTTATTGATAGTAATACAATCAGAAACTTTTTGCAGTTTGCCATTCATGTTAATGCTTTCGAAAAAGCTAATGCCAAAATCAGATTTAATCTATTGGACAACAATCGTGATGCTGGAATAATCGTCAATGGCGAAGGTGCATCGGAAATCTATGGTAACAGAGTCCTGAGGACGCAAGCGGGAACAGGGATTGCGGTATATGCTAAAAATGTATTGGTTGCCAATAACTACATTCATACTGCAGGTTTAGGTATTTCCAAAGGAATTGTCTTGCATCCTACAGCCACAGGCTCCCGCGTGGTTTTCAACAGTGTGAACGTCACGGGCGTGGATATAGTTAATGGCAGAGCACTTGAAGTGTTGGGTGGATCGAACTATACCATTAAGAATAACATCTTCGCCAACAATGGCGGCGGTGTTGCGGCCCATTTCAATACCCTTCCTGCTGTCAAAGACATCGATTACAACAACTATTATTCCAAAGGAAACAAGTTCGCAACGCTAGGCAACCAATCGTTCAACGAACTGCCATTGTGGGGTGCTGCCATTAGCGGTGACGCCAATTCCAAAAACATCAATCCGAACTACAAATCAGATACTGCTTTGCTGCCATTCCAAAAGCAATTGAATGGGGCCGGTATTGCCAGCAGTAATATCTTGCTGGATATCGATGGTGAACTGCGGAACCTGCAGGCACCAGACATTGGAGCGCAGGAATTCATGGTTGATTTCGGCAT
>JBILSG010000411.1:0-7205 GCA_044372235.1 Chitinophagaceae bacterium | reverse complement strand
CAACTTATAGCAACAATATTGATCTGAAGGATGGCAGGAAGTTCACGAACCTGGATGAGACAATGTCTGTGAAGCAGAACAATACACTCTTGAGCATGGAGCTGAGAGCATTACCCGATACAGGAACGGTGTTGCCACTGAACATCACGCAGTACCGAGGTACGAAATACACACTGCGTGTGTACTGGGATAAGATGTTGACCGACAGTACCAAAAAGGCGTATCTGAAGGATAAGTTTACGGCGAAGGAGTACCTGATAGATAGGGGAGGAAATTACACCGATCTGGCCTACACCATTACTTCAGACGCGAAGAGCAGTGCTGCAGACCGCTTTGAGGTGGTATTCAAGACAAGTACGAATGTAGTAACAGCCGTGACCAACTGGAGCAATGGCGACTACATCAAAGTGTATCCCAATCCGGTGATAAGCCTTATGCAAGTAGACTACAAGCTCGGTATGCAGCGTGAGCTGACCCTGAAGGTGTATGACATGAGTGGTAGGGAAGTGCTAGAGCAGAAAAAGCTGAAGAGTGGTGACCAGGTGAACATGAGCAGGTTACTGCGTGGTATCTACCAGTATCAGCTGATCGACAAAACCGGAAAGCTGCTGATGGCAGATAAGCTGATGAAGGATTAAAAATGCATTTGGATCTTTAGTTATATGGTTTTCGTCAGTTGTTCTCAAGAGAAGAAACTTTTATAAGGGGTTATTGGTGATAATATTTAAAACGTTGAAAATCAGTTTATTAATTTGATGAGATAGGTCATATTAATTTCTCTATCAGTTGATTTGATAATAAAGCACGAGAAATCTCGTTTGAGGTTTAAATGAATCGGTTTTGCTGCCATTCACTTTAAATTCAGCCTTGATAAGCATCATGGGTTGATTGCTGTATTTCCAGCATTCATGAAAGATGCTCAATTGAATGGAGCAAATGATCAAATTGCAGCTATATGGTAAAGCTATTTAGAAAATTATTGCTCTTAATCTTGGTTTTTTTTGTAATCCCAGGGTTGGCGCAAAATGCATTAACCAGTTTGGGTTTAACCAGCAGTACACCAGCAACTGCTGCTTTTAGTTTGAGATTATTGAGCTCAAGTTATACTGGTCCCCTGTTAAGAATACAAATTACCGGAACAAGTAATTTTTATGATGTTTACCCGGATGCTTCTGCAGATAAAAACATTTCTACTTCTTCACCCATTTCTGCAGTTCAATCTACTTTTAATGCTGCGATTGCGTCAGCAACTGCCAATACTTTAAGCTCTATCATTACTGCAGGCACAACCAATGCTACTGTGGTTACTTGGTATGATCAAAGTGGAAACGGAAATCATGCAACAAGAACCAGTGCTGCTCTTCAACCCATGTTAGTAAATTCTGGAACATTATCAAGCAAAAACAGCAGGCCTTCTTTGAAGTTTAGTTCCGGTACCATCTTGGTAAAAACCATGTCATCCCTGTCTTCTACAACCAACCATAGTATTTCTACTGTTGGGGCACCAACTGCAACTGGCGATAACGGTGTTATTTTTGCTTTGTCTGATGACAGCAATGGAAGTCGAAATTCAGTTGTTGGAGTTGGGTACACTCCTGGTACAAGTTGGTGGTTTGGCGGAGTTAGTTTGGATGGTGATTATTCAGGTGGAACATCTACAACAAGTTTAGCAGTCAGAACCAAGGTGTATACCAACGCCTCAACCTCACCTGCCAATACTGTAAAAGGTTATTTTAATGGGAATAGTGTCTTTACCAAGTCCACCAATTACCTTTTGGTTTCATCCAAAATAATCATTGGACAGCAACTTACTTCTTGTTGTGGTATTTTTAATGGTGATATTTCAGAGTCCTTACTTTTCACATCCAACCTTACGGATCTTGAAAGAGAAACCATTGAAAACAGCCAAAGTGTTTATTATGGCGTTTCCGTCTTTTCCAATGCATTTCCGAATACAGCTGGTCCAGCTTCTTCAACACCTACCTTGTGTAACAACACAGCCTTGACCAATATCACGCATACCACAACGGGGGCAACGGGTATTGGTACTGCCACAGGACTCCCTCCAGGAGTTACCGCCAGCTGGGCTTCCAATACGATTACCATTAGTGGAACGCCAACCTCAAGCGGAACCTATAATTACAGCATCCCCTTAACAGGGGGCTCTGGTAGTGTGAGTGCAACAGGAACCATTACGGTCAATCCAACACCTTCATTGTTGGGGAATGCCTTGAACTTTGATGGAGCCAATGATTATGTTACGGTACCGGCAAATAGTGCACTGAACCTTACTGGTTCAATTTCCATTTCTGCCTGGGTAAAAAGACAAAATTCTGGAAAAGATATATGTATTGTAGGGAAAGATAATTACGCTGCCGGCACAGGCTATTCACTTTGGATATATGGTGCCACTGATAACCATAAGATTGCCTTTAGATTTGGAAACAGAGGTTGCAGAAGTGCCACTAGTATTCCATTAGATGAATGGACGCATGTGACTGCTACCTATGACGGTACAACCTCAAAAGTTTATATCAATGGTGTACTTTCAAATTCTTGTACAGGATTAATTGGCCCAGCATCCAACACTTCAAATTTATACATTGGTACGCCACAAGATCAGGTGGGAAGCACTTTATACAACTTTGTTGGTAATATAGATGAAGTTGCCATTTACAATACGGCTATTTCCGCCACAGATGTGAGTTTTAGAATGAAAAACGAATTGGTTGGAAATGAGTCAGGTCTGTTGGCGTACTATAATTTTAATGCTGGAACAGCATCTTCATCCAATACAGGAATTACTTCACTGGCAGACAAAACTTCAAATGCATTTAATGGCACTTTAAATGGTTTTGCTCTTTCGGGAACTACCTCCAATTGGGTATATGGTCCTGAAATTTCCAATACCACATCAACTACAATTTGTGTAAACAGCACTACCCAGCTATCACACAGCAATATTGGTGTTTGGTCATCCTCTAATGCTGGAGTGGCAAGCGTAAATAGTACTGGTTTGGTGACTGGTGTATCAGCCGGAACTGCAACGATTACATACACGGTTACCAATTCCAGCGGGTGCAGTGTGAGTTCCGTAACAACAGTCACGGTAAGTGAATTGCCAATTTTTATCGTGCAGCCTTCATCGGCTGCACAGTCAGTTTGCTCGGGTGCTAGTGCACTATCAGTAGAGGTTGATCCTGGTTCTGGTGATATGGCTTCCTATGCATGGTACAGCAATGCCAGTGCTTTGAACAATGGGGGAAATCTAGTGGTAACCAATACCTCTTCGTTATCAACAAATAGTTATTCGCCGACTGCTACTGCCTATTATTATGTAACCGCAACCAATTCATATGGTTGTTCAACTTCGAGTGCCATCTCTGGTTTGATAACGGTCAATGCATCCCCCACCATCAGCAGTCAGCCTTCAAGCAGCACACAATCGCTTTGTATCAATACCGCAGCAACTGCTTTATCTGTTACAGCCGCTGCAGGTAGCGGCTCCATCAAAAGTTACAAGTGGTACAGCAATACTACCAATTCCACTACCGGTGGCACCCTTGTTTCAACGACATCGACTTCGGCTCCAACCAACAGTTATACCCCAACTACAGTTTCAGTGGGAACACTCTATTATTACTGTGTAATCACCAATACCAATGATTGCAGTGTTACAACATCAGTTTCAGGAGGGGTAACAATAGTATCCGCTTCCGTTAGCGGTACTGCCACTGCAGCATCTTCTTTGGTAATCAGTGGAGGAACCACAACGTTGAGTCTAAGTGGGTATTCAGGAAATATCCAATGGCAACAATCTTCAAATGGCAGCACCTGGAGTAATGTGAGTGGAGGCATTGGAGCAACCACATCATCCTATACAACAGCAGCTATCAGCGCAACCACATACTACCGTGCTGCAGTTACAAGCGGTAATTGTACTGTTGCTTACAGCAATACCATCACGATTGACTTGTATGGAGTAACCACGGTAACATCATTTAGTCCCGAATCAGGCATTACCGGATCCAATATCACCATCACAGGAACTAATTTTAGTACTACCTATTCAAACAATGTTGTCTATTTTGGTGCAACGAGGGCTACAGTAATTTCAGGAACTTCCACTTCTTTGACTGTAACAGTACCTATTGGGGCCTCTTATAAGCCAATAACTGTTTTAAACACCGAGACAAAGCTGATTGGTTCGTCTGCAAGGCCTTTCAAGGTTACTTTTACAGGGGCTATTTCTGCAACAATGTTTGATACCAGATTTGATATCGACCACAATGAGCAACAATACAGAATGGGCTTGGGTGATTTCAATAATGATGGTTTGGCTGACTTGGCTGTTCCGAGCAACAATACTGCAAATATTGCTGTTTTTAAAAACCAGTCCACCAGCGGATCCCTCAACTTCGCTTTGAGATCTAATTTTGGGACAACCGGTACTGGGCAAAACGATTTGACAGTCGCAGATTTTGATGGTGATGGCAAGCTGGATATGGTTTCTGCAAGCAAGAATGAGGGTAGTATTTATATTTTAATCAATAATACCACCACTTCAACAATCAGTTTTGGTACACCGATTTCCTATACCCCTGGTGTCGCACAAGATGCCCCAGGCATAGCCGTTGACGATTTTGATAGGGATGGAAAAATGGATATTGTTGTAGCCAGTGCAAGAAGTGAAATCAAAGTTTATCGGAATACCTCAACAACAGGAGCAACTTCATTTACATTGTCTAAAACCCTCACAACTGGAGACTTTGTTTATTCAATCACAACTGCTGATTTGAATGGTGATAATTTGCCGGAGATATTAACTGCCAACGTCGGTGGTAACTCTGTTTCAGTATTTAAAAATACCTCCACCAGTAGTTCACCAAATTTTGATACAAAAGTCGATTTTACACCTGGAGGTAGTCCAAGGTGGGTCGCAGTAGGAGATATGGATGGGGACAATAAAGTCGACATTGTAACACCAAACTACAACAGCACTGCATCAGTTTTATTGAACCAAATATCATCATCTTCGGGTGCATTTACTTCATCTTCTTTTGCAACGACACATAATCTTGTAGCACCTGCTCAAGGGAATGGAGTAGCAATCAATGACCTTGATGGAGATGGTAAAATGGATATCGTCCTTGTCGGGACAAGTCCTCAAGTTATCAGTGTAATTAAAAACAATTCAACTTCAGGGGCCCTCTCATTCAGTAGCAAGTTGGATTTCACAGGTAAATCAAATTATGTTCAGTTTAATGCGCATATCGCTGATTTCGATGGGGATGGTCGGTCAGATGTTGCCACAACAGGTTGGCAGGGAGTGTCAATTTATAGGTATGCATGCATCTCGCCAACGTTTAATGCAAATCCCAGCACTACAGCTCAAAATTTGTGTTTGAACGGATCGCCGACAGCCCTTTCAGTAACAGCAACTGCAGGCACCGGTTCCATTTCAGGATACCAATGGTACAGCAATACCAACAACGCCAATAGTGGCGGAACGCTGATCTCAGGAGCTACTTCCAGTACGTATACGCCGCTAACAACTCAGGCGGGTAGCTTGTATTATTACTGTGCGGTTACCAACTCTTCAGGTTGCACCAAAAACAGCGCGGTATCCGGACTTATTACCGTGAGTGCAAGTTCAGTTTCAGGCACAATTTCTGGTGCAGGATCAGTGACATCAGGCACCAACAGCACCACATTAACATTAACTGGCTATACTGGAACCATCCAATGGCAGTCTTCAACGAATAATTCTACATTCAGCAATATTGGTGGAGCTACATCTGCAACCTATACAGCCACCAACCTTACGACAAGTACTTTTTATAAGGCAGTTGTGACCAGTGGTGCTTGTGCATCCGCTACAAGTGCTGTGGCCACCATTACTGTTGCTTCACCATCTACAGCATTTGGCATCACGGGTTCTACAACGGTTAACACCATCAGCAACAATGTGGCTGCTGTGGTTGATCCGAATATAGTGGTCACAGCCAATGGAACCATCAGTGGATTTACAGTATCCATTACGAGCGACTATACCGATGGGGATGTATTAGGTTACACGGGTGCGCTGCCTTACGGTGTAAATGTCTCCGCTTTTGATGTGACCTCCCGCAGTTTGTATTTTACGGGTTCTGCGTCTGCTGCGGATTGGCAAACTTTGCTTAGAACAGTAACATTGACTTCTACGTCGAACTGTTATCCCACCAACAGAAAAATCAGCTTCTTGCCAAGCAATAAATATTACAATTATTTCAACGGGCATTATTATGAATATGTACCGACTGCCCTGAGTTGGACTGCCGCCAAAACGGCCGCAGCAGGCAGATCTTTTTATGGTCGTAAGGGTTATCTGGTTACCATTTCTTCTGAAGCGGAAAACAATTTCATTTGGAAACTGATAGCCCATGATTCTTGGATTGGTGCAAGCTGTTTGCATACAGAAATCAACAGTGCATTGGGTTACAACAAATTTGGCAGTACCACTTACGGACAGTTCTATTGGGTTACCGGTCCTGACAAGGGCACGCCCATCTCCAATGGTCTTGGTGGTTCTGTAACACCGGTAACAGGTGTATACAGCAATTGGAGTCCTGGTGAACCCAACAACTACAAGGGTTGGGGCGAAAACTCCGGGCATATGTTTTCGAACACCGGTTACTGGAATGACTACAAAAAGGAAGGCGCCAACAATGGCCGCCATCCCATTCCCTATATTGTTGAGTTTGGCGGTTCAGCAGGTGATGATACCTCTGCCACGGTTGCTTTCACCCGCGATATCATTATTACCGGCTCTCCTGCGGGAACGGTTTCTGGCGCAGCAACAGTCTGCAACGGCACCAACAGCACCACACTGACTTACAGTGGTGGTGGCACCATACAGAACTGGGAATATTCCACCGATAATTTTGCTACTGCAGGTATTGCAGTTGCTTCAACAAGTTCCACCCTTACTGTCACGAACCTGAGCAGTTCACGGTATTACCGCGCGGTGGTCAATGCCACGGGCTGCACCGGATTGGCCAGCTCCGCAGCACTCATTGATGTGGCTATCACTACATCAGGCTCGATTACGGCTTTGAGTGGTGATGTTTGTGCGGGAGGCAATGCAGCGCTTACGCTTAATGGCAACAGTGGCGATATCCAAAAATGGCAGGTATCCACTTCAAGTGATTTTACAACGGGTGTTA
>JBILSG010000111.1:0-7242 GCA_044372235.1 Chitinophagaceae bacterium | reverse complement strand
AAAAACATTCTAGGATCAGGATTTGATTGTGAAATATATGTCCAGCGCGGTGCTGGAGCCTATATCTGTGGTGAAGAAACGGCATTGATAGAATCTCTCGAGGGAAAACGCGGTAATCCACGGATCAAGCCTCCGTTTCCGGCCATTAAAGGTCTGTGGGATTGCCCGACTGTGGTGAATAACGTCGAAACCCTTGCTGCTGTTGTTCCTATCATGAATATGGGTGGTGAGGAATATGCAAAAATCGGGATTGGAAGGTCAACAGGTACAAAACTTATTTCAGCATGTGGCAATATCAATAAGCCTGGCGTTTATGAAATTGACATGACCATCTCTGTGGAGGAATTTATCTACAGTGACGAGTATTGTGGTGGAATTCCCAACGGTAAAAGACTGAAAGCCTGTATTCCAGGCGGATCATCGGTTCCCATCCTACCTGCAAATTTGCTGCTGAAGACGGCAAAGGGTGAAACCCGTTACATGAATTATGAAAGCCTTGCTGATGGCGGATTTGCCACTGGTTCCATGATGGGATCAGGAGGTTTCATAGTGCTGGATGAAGACCAGTGTATTGTTAAGAATACGCTCACTTTGGCAAGGTTTTACAGACACGAAAGCTGTGGTCAATGTTCACCCTGCCGGGAAGGAACAGGATGGATGGAAAAAATTCTCAATAAGATTGACACTGGAAAAGGGGAAATGAGTGATATAGATCTGTTGTGGGATATTCAGCGAAAAATTGAGGGAAATACAATTTGTCCGCTTGGAGACGCTGCCGCATGGCCGGTAGCCGCTGCAATCAGGCATTTCAGAGATGAATTTGAGTGGCATATCAACAATCCGGAATTGTGTCTGACAAAGAACTACGGATTGGCACACTATGCCGATGAAATACATGTTCCAGCATAAACTCAGGATAAGAACCTGTTAAAAGGATTATATGACCGAAGCAGTTAAAACACTGAAAGTAACGATCGACAACATCACCATTGATGTTCCGGCAGGTACAACTGTACTGCAGGCGGCCAGGATGATTGGAGGTGATGTGGTGCCCCCTGCAATGTGCTACTACACCAAACTGCAGGGCAGTGGCGGAAAATGCCGTACCTGTCTTGTTGAGGTAAGCAAGGGCAGCGAAGCTGATCCCCGTCCCATGCCTAAACTTGTGGCAAGTTGCCGCACGGGTGTAATGGATGGGATGGAAGTGAAGAATATTACCAGTAACCGCGTTGGTGATGCACGGAACGGTGTTGTGGAATTTTTACTCCTCAACCATCCGCTCGACTGCCCTGTGTGTGATCAGGCTGGGGAATGTCACCTGCAAGATCTTGGTTATGAGCACGGTAAGCAGGGAACACGTTACGAATTCAAACGCAGGACGTTTGAGAAGCACGACCTTGGGCCATACATTCAGTTGCACATGACCCGTTGTATTCTTTGTTACCGTTGCGTCTTTACAGCTGATCAGCTTACAGAAAAACGTGTTCACGGTGTGTTGAGCAGGGGAGACCATGCAGAAATTGCCACTTACATTGAAAAATCACTCGATAACAACTTTATTGGAAACGTGATTGATGTTTGTCCGGTTGGCGCACTTACTGATAAAACCTTCCGTTTCAAAAACAGGGTATGGTTTACAAAACCTGTTCTGGCGCATAGAAATTGCAGCTGCTGCAGTGGAAAAGTAACACTTTGGCAGCGTGGAGAAGAGGTCTTGCGTGTAACTGCGCGTAAGGACCAATGGGGTGAAGTGGAGGAATGGATTTGTAATGAATGCAGGTTTGAAAAGAAAAAAACAAACGACTGGATCATTGAGGGCGCAGCTCCAGTAAACAGGCATTCAGTAATATCTCAGGGACATTACGAACATACCATCAAACCAGCTGAAACTTTTTCAGCAGTTATGAATGGCAGAGAGCCACAACTCCTGATGGATATTCATGCCGTGAGTGAGGTAAATGATCCTGCAATTGACTTGAGCCAGGTAAACGGACCCGCAACAAGTGCGCTGTACGCTAAATCAGATAAAAAACATTGATCGATATGGAAATGCTGGCGATAGATCTTTCACTGGGACTGGAAAAGCTTTTGCTGATCGGTGGAATCATATCTTTTTCACTTTTGGTAGCCATGTATACAACATATGGTGAACGCAAGATTGCTGCCTGGATGCAAGACAGAAGAGGTCCGAACAGAGCTGGTCCATTCGGACTGTTGCAGCCTGCAGCTGATGGTTTGAAATTATTTTTCAAGGAAGAAATTATTCCCCTCACGTCCAACAGAATGTTGTTTGTACTGGGTCCTGCATTGGCGATGATAACAGCAATGCTCACCAGTGCAGTCATTCCATGGGGACCAACCATTGAGGTTTTTGGACGTCAGGTTAGCCTGCAGATTGCAGATGTCAATATTGGTATCCTGTATATTTTCGGTGTGGTGAGTATGGGCGTTTACGGCATCATGATTGGCGGTTGGGCATCTAATAATAAGTTTTCACTGATGGCTGCTGTGCGTGGTGCTTCTCAGATCATCTCCTATGAGTTGGCCATGGGCTTATCACTTATAGCCCTATTAATGCTTACCGGAACGCTCAGTCTCAAATCCATAGTTGCACAGCAGATGACTGGAGGTTGGAATATCATTTACCAGCCACTCGGTTTTCTGATTTTTCTGATCTGTGTTTTTGCTGAATGTAACAGAACGCCCTTTGACTTACCAGAGGCAGAGAATGAACTGAATTTTGGTTATCACCAGGAGTATTCTTCTATGAAGCTTGGACTTTACCTGTTTGCAGAATATGTAAACATGTTCATTTCCAGTGCAGTTGTAGCTACCCTGTTCTTCGGAGGATATGATATTCCTTTTGTAGATGAAGCTGCACTCGCTGCCAATATTGGGGTAAATGCAACAGCAGCTCTTGGATTCGCAGCATTGTTCAGCAAAATACTATTCTTCCTTTTTCTGTTCATATGGGTACGTTGGACTATCCCCCGTTTCAGGTATGACCAGCTCATGGATCTGGGATGGAAGAAACTGATTCCGCTGGCATTGGCCAATATGCTGATAACTGCAGTTGTTGTTTTATGGCTAAATAAATAAATCTATGGCTACATTAACGAATAGGGCGAAAGTACTGGAGCAGAAGCCAATGAGCTTCATGGAAAGGTTATACCTCCCGGCAATACTCAAAGGTATGGGCATAACCCTCAAGCATATGTTCCAAAAGAAAGCTACCATTCATTATCCTGAAGAAAAACGTCCATTCAGTCCTGTATTCAGGGGGTTGCATGTGTTGAACAGAGATGAAGAAGGCAGAGAAAATTGCACAGCCTGCGGGTTATGTGCAGTAGCTTGTCCTGCAGAAGCAATCACCATGGAAGCGGCTGAACGTTTGCCTAATGAGGAACACCTGTACAGGGAAGAAAAATATGCAGCCAAATATGAAATCAATATGCTTCGTTGCATATTCTGCGGATTATGTGAAGAGGCTTGTCCCAAAGACGCCATCTACCTTTCAGAAACTTTTGCCCCTTCCAACTTTACAAGAAAAGGATTCATCTATTCAAAAGATGAGTTACTGATTCCCAATCCTGTAACAAACAAGGAAAGCTTTGAAGCAGCAAAAGGACAACGTGAGCAGCAATTAAAAAAATAAATAACCCATGCACATTACTGAAATTCTTTTTTGGATACTGACTGCACTGGCGCTGTTCAGTGCATTGATGGTGGTTTCCAGTGATAATCCGGTGCACAGTGTCTTGTGGCTGATACTTGTATTCATGGCCATTACCGGTCATTATATTTTGATGAATGCACAGTTTCTAGCGATTGTTAACATGATTGTTTATGCTGGAGCCATTATGGTACTCTTCCTTTTTGTAATCATGTTTATGAACCTTAACAAAGATAGCGAACCACAGAAAAGCGTGTGGCTCAGGTTGGCAGCAGTTGTTTCTGGAGGAAGCCTTTTGCTTATTCTCGTTGCTGCACTGAAAGACAATGGAGGATATATCAACAGCATGAAAGGCGAAGGAAGTATCGGACTTATCAAAAACCTGGGTAATACCCTGTTTACTGAATATGTTGTGCCATTTGAGATCAGCAGTATTCTCTTCCTCAGTGCCATGGTAGGTGCTGTAGTTCTTGGAAAAAAGGAATCTTCAACACCAGCAGCTTAAATTAATTTATATGCCAATCATACCCGTTAATTATTACATATTTCTGTCTCTGGCGCTCTTTGCCATTGGCATTGTTGGTGTTTTGACCCGCAGGAATGCAATCATCATCTTCATGTGTATAGAACTCATGCTGAATGCTGTTAATATATTATTGGTTGCCTTTTCCAAAATGCACCATGTTGCAGCCTATGCACTTGATAAAACTACCACTGTAGGAACAGAAGCACAACTGTTTGTGTTTTTTATCATGGTGGTTGCAGCGGCGGAAGTGACTGTTGGGCTGGCAATTATCGTGATGTTGTACCGAAATATCCATTCTGTTGATATCAATTTCCTCAACAGGCTTAAACACTGATTTTTCAATTGACTGACAAGTTATAATGACTGATATGAGTAAATTCGTTTTTCTGATCCCGCTCCTGCCTTTTGTTGGTTTTTTGATCAACGGGTTGGGAAGAAACTTTCTTTCCAAAACACTTACAGGCATTATTGGAAGTGGCGTGCTTGTTGCTTCATTTGTACTGAGCTTGCTGGCTTTCTCTCAAGTTTCTGAACCAGGGTTTACGGTTCAGGTTATCAACCTCTTTGATTTTATCAAAGTAGCAGGATTGAATATTCCATTTGCGTTTCAGATAGATCAGCTCAGTTCTCTTTTTCTTTTGATCATAACTGGCATTGGGTCTCTGATACATATATACTCTATTGCTTATATGCATGAAGAGACACCGGCACATTTTGCACGTTATTTTGCATACCTCAATCTGTTCGTTTTTTCCATGTTATTACTTGTCATGGGGGCCAACTTCATTGTCATGTTCATCGGATGGGAAGGTGTAGGCCTTTGCTCTTATTTATTGATTGGATACTGGTTTGGGAACAATAACTACAACAATGCTGCTAAGAAGGCTTTCATCATGAACCGTATAGGAGATCTGGGATTCCTGCTTGCTATTTTCTGGATGCTTTCCCAGTTCGGATCAATTACCTATGCAGAAGTTTTTGCAAAAGCTTCAACGGCACCGGTTACCGTACTCACTGGGATAACCATACTTCTTTTTATAGGTGCAATGGGTAAATCTGCTCAGATTCCGCTTTACACCTGGTTACCTGACGCAATGGCCGGACCAACACCCGTTTCTGCGCTTATCCATGCTGCTACGATGGTTACTGCAGGTATTTACATGATTGCAAGAAGTAATGTACTCTACACCCTTGCACCAACAACACAACACCTGGTTGCTATTGTTGGTATTGCCACGGCATTACTTGCCGCGACAATCGCACTCAAACAAAACGATATTAAAAAAATCCTTGCTTATTCAACAGTCAGTCAGCTCGGACTCATGTTCATGGCATTAGGTGTAGGGGCATATACCGGTGGCGTTTTCCATGTTATGACGCATGCATTTTTCAAGGCTTTGCTTTTTCTCGGTGCAGGCAGTGTGATTCATGCCATGCATCATGAGCAGGATATCATGAAAATGGGTGGACTGCGTAAAAAGCTTCCCATCACCCATATTACATTCCTGATTGGTTGTCTTGCCATTGCAGGACTACCTCCTTTTTCAGGGTTTTTCTCCAAAGATGAAATTCTTGCAGCCGCACATGATATGCATCCCATATATTATGCTTTAGGGGTTATCACATCCCTCATGACGGCATTTTACATGTTCAGGTTGTATTTTCTTACTTTTTCCGGAACATTCAGGGGGACTGAAGCACAGGCGGAGCATTTGCACGAATCACCTTTTTCAATGACTTTCCCGCTGATAATCCTTGCCTTGTTCTCAATAGCTGGAGGCTGGGTGGGAATTCCTGCAGTTTTTGCAGAAAATGCACATAAATTATCAGCCTTCCTACTGCCAATATTGCCTGAAAGACAACAGCGCCATCATTTCTCACATTCCATGGAACTTATGATGATGGGTGCTGTGGTTTTGTTGATAGTGGTAACGATACTTATTGCAGCTAAAAAGTTTGCTTCCGTTAAATCATCCGAAGAAAAGCGGCTTTCAGGCTTGGGTAAATTCCTTGCCAACAAATGGTACGTTGACGAATTTTACGACCTTATAGTTGTTAAGCCTGTAAGCCAGCTTGCTGCATTTCTCAGCAGGGTTGTGGATCAGAAAATCATTGACGGACTGGTCAATGGTGTAGGAAAGGGTGTCCAGTTCAGCGCCAGGCAATTGAGGTGGTTGCAAAGTGGACAGACAGGTTCATACGTGCTGATAATGACAGTATCAATCATATTATTTTTCATTTTCCAGTTGCTCTGGAAAGCCTAATCAAACGCATTGAATATGTTCGCAGCTTTTGATAATTTTCCCGCTTTACTGATCTGGTTGCCACTGGCTGGAGGTCTACTTTCTTTTTTCATCAAATCTGAAAAAGGCGCCAAGGCAAATGCCATGATATTTTCTCTGCTTAGTTTGGTCGTCATGCTTACTGCCCTGTTTTTTACAGCATCCAAGCATTTCATGCTCAATCAGGTAAGTTATGTGTGGTTACCCGGGATTGGCAGCAGTTTCGGACTTATCCTTGACGGTCTGACCAGAATCCTCAGTTTACTTACGGTAATTATCTTCCCCATTGTATTTCTGATGGTGCCGGCAAACAGGTATATCCATGCCAACAGGTTTTATGGGTTGATGCTTTTGACGCAGTGCGGACTCCTTGGTGTTTTTATGGCTACAGATGCCCTGGTTTTCTATTTGTTCTGGGAGCTTGCACTGATACCTGTTTATTTTCTTTCATCTGTTTGGGGTGGGGAAAAGCGAATAAGGGCAACATTTAAATTTTTTATTTACACATTTCTGGGATCACTGTTTTTGCTGATTGGAATACTGTACATGTATCTTAAAACTGGTACAGGATCATTCGGACTGGTTGCATTTTACAATGCACAGCTTACCCAAACGGAGCAGTTCTGGTTGTTTGGATTGTTTTTCATCGCATTTGCCATCAAAATGCCTGTTTTTCCCTTCCATACCTGGCAGCCAGAAGCTTACGAAGAGGCTCCGACTCCTGTAACAATGGTGTTAAGCGGCGTGATGGTGAAAATGGG
>JBILSG010000110.1:0-7286 GCA_044372235.1 Chitinophagaceae bacterium | reverse complement strand
CCTGACTGTTCGGGTTGAAGAGGGAGAATTGGATGAAGTAGAATCATTTTATAAAGCAGAGACGCTTGATGAATAATTTCAGTCATCCAGTATATTATAGTTGATGGAAAACAACCTAACTTTCAACTTCAATTCCATCAACAATTATGCAAGAACTGAAAAAAACTTTAACCCCGCTGATGCTATGGGGTCTCGGAGTGGGTTATGTCATTTCCGGGATGTACTTTGGTTGGAACCTTGGATTGGAAAAAGGTGGAACGCTAGGTTTAGCGATTGCCACCTTTTTTGTTATTATAATGTACGTGACTTTTACATTCAGTTACAGCGAACTTGCTGCAGCAATTCCCAAGGCTGGTGGTGGATTTGTTTATTCAGAAAGGGCATTGGGCAAAAACTGGGGATTTATCGCAGGTATGGCTCAAAACATCGAATTCATCTTTGCACCTCCGGCTATCGCCCTGGCCATCGGCGCTTATTTTAACCTTTTCATACCGGGTTTACCTGTACTTGAGATAGCCGTTGCCGCATATGTTCTGATTACTGCACTGAACATTTATGGCATCAAAGCTGCTGCACTCTTTGAACTCATCATTACCATTCTCGCAGTGGGTGAATTATTACTTTTTGCAGGATTAACACTCCCCCATGCCAGTATTGAAAACCTAAAAATCAATGCATTACCCAATGGTTATACAGGCATTTTTGCCGCTATACCTTTTGCCATCTGGTTTTTCTTGGGCATTGAAGGAGTAGCCAATGTGGCTGAAGAAACTATAAACCCACAAAAAACCATCACCAGGGGTTTTGGATTTGCCATACTTACGCTTGTTGTACTTTGTATGTTAACCTTTGCCGGATCAGCAGGGGTAGCCGGCTGGGAAGCAATAGTATATAAAGCTGACGGAAGTTCATCTGACTCCCCGCTACCGCTAGCCTTAGGCCGGGTCATGGGAGAAAATAATGCCTTTTACCATTTGCTGATAACCGTGGGTTTATTTGGATTGGTTGCCTCATTCCATGGACTGATTCTTGCAGCAGGAAGGGCAAGCTTTGAATTTGGTAAAGATGGATGTGCACCTGCATATATCGGTAAAATTAATTCCCGGTTTAAAACCCCTGCCAATGCTTTGCTTACCAATATGGGAATTGGCATTATTGCATTATTCAGTGGAAAGACTTCAGAAATTATCACTATTTCAGTTTTTGGTGCTTTGACACTCTACATCATTTCCATGGTTTCCGTAATTAAACTGCGCAAAACTGAACCAGCATTGCACAGGCCATTCAAAGTACCTCTTTTCCCGTTAGTTCCTCTTGTAGCCTTAACCATTGCGGGTGTTGCGCTGCTCGCCATGATATGGTACAATCAAATACTTGCTTTAATTTATACAAGCATCATTATATTATCCTTTACTTTTTACAAAATCAGTTCTACACCTAAAAAAATCTGATTTTTGTAATCAAATCAAACTTATGACTTCACAGGAAATCCTAAGCCAGGTGAAAAATCATCCTGACGGCAAAGTAAAAATTGCCATAGCAGACATTGATGGTATCCTCCGTGGTAAATATATTTCAAGAGACAAATTCTTATCTATCGCAGAAAAAGGAACAAGCTTTTGTGATGTTATCATGGGCTGGGATGCTGCAGACGTTTTATATGATAAAGCTGAAATTACAGGCTGGCATACCGGATATCCTGATTCTCCGGCAAGCATTGCGCTGGAATCATATCGTACTATTCCATGGGAGAATGACCTGCCATTTTTTTTGGGGGAATTGAATTCAGCAGATGGGGGTCCATCTCCGGTTTGTCCGAGACAATTGTTAAAAAAAATAATCACACAGTCAACTGAGCTAGGCTATAACCCAGTATTTGCACAGGAATTTGAATGGTTCAATTTTGCTGAAACACCAGCTTCAGCGCAGCAAAAAAATTATCAAAACCTGAGTCCGCTTTCCCCCGGCATGTTTGGCTATTCCATACTCAGAACAACATTGAATAATCCCTTTTTCAACGATTTATTCAGATTACTCACCCAGTTCGGCATTCCAATTGAAGGATTACATACAGAAACTGGTCCGGGTACTTTTGAAGCTGCCATCACCCACTCTTCAGCGCTCGAGGCAGCAGACAGGGCTGTGCTTTTCAAAACAGCAGTCAAAGAAATTGCCTACAAACATGGTGTAATGGCCACTTTTATGGCCAAAGTGAACGAGAATCTGCCAGGTTGTGGCGGACATGTGCACCAGAGTCTCTGGGATAAGGCAGGTGAAAAAAATCTTTTTTACGATGAAAGTGGGGCAAATAAATTGAGTGAAACTGCGAGGAGCTATATAGCGGGACAGTTATATTGTCTGCCACATATCCTCCCCATGTTTGCACCCACAATCAACAGTTACAAAAGACTTGTGGAAGGTGCCTGGGCGCCTACTACACTTACATGGGGCATTGATAACAGAACAACAGCCCTTCGGGTGTTGAATGGCAGTAAAAATGCATGCAGACTGGAAACACGAGTGATTGGAGCTGATGTAAACCCCTATCTGGCTATGTCAGCATGTCTGGCATCCGGATTATATGGCATCAGGCATAATATGCAGCTGAATCAGGAAGCTACTCAAGGGAATGGTTACCGCGAATACAATCACGGCACCCTTCCACACACACTCATTGACGCTACACAAAAGATGAAAGATTCTGAAGTTGCTGCTGAACTATTTGGTGAGACTTTTACAAATCATTTTGTACAAAGCAGGGAATGGGAATGGAAACAACACCTTAGGGTAGTAACAGAATGGGAATATAAACGCTATTTTGAAATTATTTAATCCAAATTATGTTTGATCAGATCTATCAGTACAATTTTCCAACAACAATCCGTTTTGGGGCAGGCGTCATCAACGAACTGTCGGATTACCTGAAAAAAAACAACCTGAAATCACCCCTGCTGGTTACTGATCCAGTGGTTGCGCAACTTGATTTCTTCGCACAAATTAAAGCATCACTGGAGAGAAACCAGATTCATGCTGAAGTATTTCACCAAATACATAAAAATCCCGTAAAGTCTGATGTTTATGCGGGTACAACTGTTTATGATGAAACCAAAAGAGATTCTATAATTGGCATTGGTGGCGGAGCAGCTCTGGATGTTGCCAGGGCAATTGTCCTTCGTATCAATCACCGGGAGGATCTGTTTAAATATGATGACCTTATTGGAGGTGACATTTATGTAACCAACGATGTTCCCCATTTTATCACCATACCTACAACAGCAGGCACTGGCAGTGAAGTTGGAAGAAGTGCCATCATTGCTGATGATGAAACCCACCAGAAAAAAATCCTTTTTTCTCCAAAACTGTTGGCAAAAATAGTATTTGCAGACCCCATGCTTACCATGGAACTGCCCCCTGCAGTTACAGCGGCAACAGGGATGGATGCACTCACGCACAACATGGAAGCATTTATTGCCAAGATGGAACACCCCCTTTGTGAAGGTATTGCGTTGGAAGGTATTTCATTGATTCACCAGTCAATTGAAACTGCTGTTTTAAAGCCTGATCTGCAATCCAGAAGCATGATGATGATCGCATCGCTGATGGGTGCTGTAGCCTTTCAAAAAGGTCTTGGCGTAGTTCACTCACTCGCACATCCATTGTCTTCTCTGCTGGATACACATCACGGCCTGGCCAATGCAATCAATCTGCCTTATGGCATGGCATTCAACATAACTGGTTCTGAGGCAAAATTCAGGAAAATAGCAAGAACACTTGACCTCAGTGATGAAACAGGAGTCGGTGTGGTAAATTACCTGCATGAGCTTAACGAGCGGGTAAGCATCCCTGCACGGCTCAGAGAAATAGGAGTAAAAGAAGAACACCTTGATGTGCTCGCAGACCTTGCTGTAGCTGACTTTGCCCATCCCAATAACCCCAGACCGGTTACCAGGGCCGACTTCAAAAACCTTTACGAACAGGCACTGTAAACAATAAACTTATTTCAATTTTATGGAAATCATTAATCCTGCAACAGGAGATCAGATAGGTTCAATTCAACCTGATAACGCAGAAAGCCTGCAACAAAAATACAAACAACTTCAAGCTGGTCAGGTAAAATGGCTTCAAATACCTGTTTCTGAAAGAATTGCAATCATAACCCGTTATGCAGGATTACTTGAGGCAAACATCGAAGAACTTGCCTTAACACTCACCAATGAAGTTGGGAAGCCGCTGAATCAATCAAGAAATGAAATCAACGGATCCCGGAACAGGATAAAATGGCTGACTTCAAATGCCGAAAAATACCTGTCAGACGAAACCATGTATGCCGATGAATCCATAACAGAAATAATCCGCTATGAGCCATTAGGGGTTATATGTAACATATCCGCCTGGAATTACCCATACCTGGTTGGTACAAATGTATTTATTCCTGCATTGCTGGCGGGTAATGCTGTTTGCTACAAACCTTCGGAGTATGCCACTTTAACCGGACAACATATCGAACGTCTTTTGAAACAGGCAGGAGTGCCAGATGATGTTTTTCAAGTTGCAACCGGGGGTGCCGCAGTAGGTGAATTATTACTTGACATGAACTTTAATGGTTATTTCTTCACAGGTTCCTATAAGACTGGGAAATACATTTATGAAAAAGTGGCCTCCAAAATGGTTCCCTGTCAGTGCGAACTTGGTGGTAAAGACCCGCTTTATGTTACTGATGACATCACTGATATCCAATCTGTTGCTGCAGGAACAGCAGATGGGGCTTTTTACAATAACGGACAAAGTTGTTGTGCGGTAGAGCGGATTTATGTGCATGAGGGAGTTTATGACCAATATATTACAGCGTTTGTAGAAGAGGTGCAATCCTGGAAAATTGGTGACCCACTTCTTGAAGGTGTTTATATCGGTCCCCTCAGCAGAAAATCTCAGATTTCATTCTTAAACGATCAGGTAGAAGATGCACTCAGCAAGGGGGCTACTTTGATGTGTGGCGGATATGCCCCCTCTACTGAAGGCTATTTTTTCATGCCAACTGTTCTAACAGCTGTTACCCATGAGATGAAAGTGATGAGGGAAGAGTCATTCGGACCGGTTATTGGCATCATGAAAGTACAAAGTGATGATGAAGCAATAAGTCTGATGAACGATACAGCTTACGGACTTACCGCGTCTGTATATACAACAGACCAGGAGAGGGCAGAAAAAATTCTTGCCAGGATGCATTCTGGTACTGCTTATTGGAATTGCTGTGACAGGGTAAGTCCATCACTACCCTGGAGCGGGAGGAATAACTCAGGATTCGGTTCAACACTCAGCCATGCAGGTATACGGGCATTTACCCAACCCAAAGCATATCACCTGAGAAAGTAATCAGATTCCCAGGTATTCTTTGGCATTCCTGTAACAGACTTTGGCAATAAGATCACCAATCCAGTGTTCATCATTGGGAATGATACCTGCTATCATATCATTGGCCAGCAGGTTACACAAAATCCTCCTGAAATACTCATGTCTTGAGAAAGACAAAAGACTTCTGCTATCAGTTATCATTCCCACAAAGGTTGAAAGGATGCCTATATCAGAAAGAATATCCAGATGCTGCTCCATGCCATTTTTCTGATCCAGGAACCACCATGCAGGACCAAACTGAACCTTCCCTTTAATGGTTCCGTCGTTGAAATTACCGCACATGGATGCAAACAGTGCGTTATCAGCAGGATTATTATTGTAAATGATGGTCTTTCCCAACTGATCCGTTGCATCAAGGTTATTGAGCAATGCAGACAGTCTCGAAGCCTGGGGATAATCACCAATGGAATCAAATCCTGCATCAGCACCGAGTTTAGCTTTCAAACGGGCGTTGTTATTTCGGATAGCTCCCAGGTGAAATTGTTGAATCCATCCTTTTGCATGGTAAATTCTGCATAAACCAGCAAGCACATGAAATGCAAAAGCTTCTGGATCGGAGAAAGGCTTTGAACCACCTGATGCAATAAATGCCTTTAACTCAGTTTCAAGTTCACCGGTAAATGGCCTGTTCAGTGGTACCTGGGTTAACCCATGATCAGATATTCTGCATCCCGCTTGGGCAAAATGATTCACACGCTTGTTCAGCGCTTCCATCAGAGAATCTATATCTGTGATTTCAGTACCTGAAACAGCAGAAAGCTTATTGATATATGCAAGAAAGGAAGGAGCATCATGGATAGCAAAGGATTTATCCGGCCTGAAAGATGGGGCCACACCAACCTGGAAATCTTTATCTGCCGCAATCTCGTGATGATACTGAAGGTCATCACAAGGATCATCAGTTGAACAGAGATAAACTACATTGTATTGTTCCAGAAACTTTCTGGCTGTATGATCAGAGCCTGCTAGCAATTCATTAGCCTGCCCGTAAATCCGGCTTGCAGAAGACGGATTTAAATACTCAGTTATTCCAAATGAGTTTTTCAGTTCGAGGTAAGTCCAGTGAAAAAGCGGATTCCTGACTGTTTGAGGTACAGTACCTGCCCAGGCATGAAACTTTTCTTCATCAGAAGCATCTCCTGTTATCATCTGCTCAGGAACACCAACAGTGCGCATAGCTCTCCACTTGTAATGATCCTCACTCAGCCATATCCTTGTCATATTTTCATACCGCCTGTTCGTGGCAATCTCAAACGGTGAAAGATGGGAATGGTAATCTATGATGGGTTGAGGAGCTGCATAATCAAAATAAAGTTTTGAGGCTAAAGGACTTTGCAACAAAAAATCTTCTCTGAGAAAGGGAGCTGATGTTTCCATAAATGAGCGTTTCGACATCTAATTTCGTGCTGATTGCACAAATAAAGAATACTAATCCTTTTTTTATTTACGCAAAGGTTTTCGGTTATACAGAATCGCGTATGGTTAGCTCGTTGGCAAGTACAATAATGTCATTAGCAGCAGCATACGACTTTTTTTCTATCATTTTGAGTAGCAATGTAGCTGCTTCCCTACCCATATCAAAAGCAGGCTGAGCTAATGTTGACAAGGAAGGATTCAGTAGTGCAGCAGTCCGCAAATTGGTCATACCAATGACTTTGAGGTCTTTCGGTATATTGAGCTTAAGATCTCTGCAAACCTGATATACAGTAATTGCATACTTTTCGATAGGTGCAAAAATTCCGTCTGGCCGTTTACGTGAAGCAAACAATTTTTTCAGAAGCAGGTAATTATCTTCCATGTTTTCTGAACACGTAATGAGAGATTCATCCGTAAATGCAATACCATTCGCAACCAATGCATCCTGAAATCCCCTT